>SDWK01000418.1 GCA_004195335.1 Shewanella sp. | reverse complement strand
TTGTTTGAAACCGTAGAGCGCCCATGGAAGGGTCTACAGCGTCTCACTGAAGTACCTGCACATACCCCCGATGGGAAGCGATAGATAACAATGAGGTTATGGTTTATCAACCCTCTATCAAGTACCAGTAAGCATCGACATCAAACAATAAATATCAGACATAAAAAATCCCGGTTCAGCCAAAGCTAAACCAGGATTAATCAGACAAACAATCAAACTAATACCAACCAACTATCAGATCACAAGTAACCTAATAAAGACCTATTAAGCATTAGGTCCGGAATGCTTGATCGAATCCGGTACCTGGTATTTAGCAAAGTTCTCGGTGAAACTCTCGGCAAGTTGTTGCGCGTATTCGGCATACATAGCCTTGTCTTCCCAAGTATTAACCGGATTAAGCAGCTTGGTCTCAACGCCAGGAATGGCGAGGGGGATATTCAAGTTCAGCTTAGCTAGATGTTCAGTCTCGATGCCCTTGAGGTCATCATTAACAATGGCGTCGACGATCGCTCGGGTGGTTGGTATATCGAAACGCTTGCCGATACCGTGAGGACCGCCAGTCCAACCAGTATTAACCAGGTAAACCTGACTGCCGAACGATTCGATTCGCTTCATCAACAGCTCGGCGTAGACACCCGCTGGACGTGGGAAGAAAGGCGCACCGAAACAGGTAGAGAAGGTTGACTGAATCGCTGAGCTTGATCCCATCTCCGTCGAGCCGACTTTTGCCGTGTAACCCGACAGGAAGTGATAGGCAGCCTGCTCTTTAGTGAGTATAGATACCGGTGGTAAGACACCCGAAACATCACAGGTCAAGAAGACAACGGCATGAGGCTCGGCACCACGGTTCTCCTCTTTGCGAAGCTCGATATGCTCTAGCGGATAAGCGGCGCGACTGTTCTCTGTAAGACTTGAGTTGGTGTAATCAGGAACACGATTTTCATCCATGACTACATTTTCGAGTACCGTGCCGAAGCGGATAGCATCCCAGATAACAGGCTCATTCTTCTGGCTCAGGTCAATACATTTTGCGTAACAGCCGCCTTCGATGTTGAAGACGCCACCTGGTGCCCAGCCGTGTTCGTCATCACCGATGAGAAAACGCTTAGGATCTGCTGATAACGTTGTCTTGCCTGTGCCTGACAGACCAAAGAATAGTGTTGTGTCACCCTTGACGCCAACGTTAGCCGAACAGTGCATGGGGAGCACGCCTTTTGCCGGAAGAAGGAAGTTTTGTACCGAGAACATGGATTTCTTCATCTCACCAGCATACTTGAGGCCGGCAAGCAGTACTTTGCGCTCGGCAAAGTTGATGATCACGGTTGCATCAGAGTGAGTGCCATCTCGTTCTGGTTCACAGACAAAACCTGGTGCATTAATGATCTGCCAAACAGGTTTATCGGCGGCGTTAAACTGCTCTGATACGATAAATAGGTTGCGAGCAAACAGTTGGTGCCAAGCTGTCTCAGTGGTGACTCGTACTGGCTGATAATGCTCCGGATCTGCACCGACTTCTAGATCGGAGACAAACAGATCTTTGTCGCCCAGATAAGCTTCGACTCTGTTCCATAGTGCGGTAAAGGCAGCTTGTTCAAAGGGCTTGTTGACCGGGCCCCAATCAATATCTGCTTCCGAGCTTGGCTCTTTAACGATAAAGCGATCATTAGGCGAGCGCCCGGTGCGTTCACCTGTTTTTGCGACTAGTGCACCGTTTGCAGTGAGTTCACCTTCTCCTCTGGATAGAGCAAGTTCAATGAGTTGTGCCGTTGAGGGGTTATGGTGAGTACTGTGTGTTCCATCCGCCATTTGTAGGGTCTCCATGTATAAGGTCGGAAATAGGTGTCAGTCTTTGCTGACTTGTTCTTTTATTTAAAAAATGTGCGTCTTGATGCGCTGAAATGCGATTGTAACTTAAGCAGATATGAAAGTGTGAGGAAGATCGTATTTTTGGATGAAAAAAGAGGACGCTCACGGGCGTCCTCTTTTTATAGCTGTGAAGACTGAACCGTTATTGTTTGGTCTCAGGTGCCTGAGTATTGCTGAAAATAGCTTCAACATCGATAGAGTCGAATTCATAATTAGTATTACAGTATTCACAACCCATCTCTACTTTACCCATCTCAGCGATGATGGAGGCGATCTCTTCTCTCGATAAGGTGCGGATAGCCGAGGCACTGCGCTCTCTGGAACAGGTACATGAGAACGTGATCTCGACAGGGTCAAATAGACGAACCTCTTCCTCGTGGTAGAGTCTATGTAGTACCTCTTCAGCTTCCAGTTCGAAGAGTTCTTCGGCCTTCACTGTTGCAGTGAGTTGCTCTAAGTGTTCAAACTCTGCATTGTGATCGGTTTCGCTCGGCAGGACCTGAAGTAACATACCTGCAGCTTGTTTACCGTTGGCAAACAGAGATATTTTGGTCGGTAGCTGCTCTGATTGAGTAAAATATTCTTCCAGACATGCCGCAAGAGAGTCTTTGTCCAGTGCTACAACGCCCTGATAGCGTTCCCCTTTTTCTGGAGACAAGGTGATGACCATATGTCCTTTACCAAACAGTTGCAGCAAAGTGGCGTCATCGCTTAGCTCACCATCCCAGCGAGCAACGCCTCTGAGTTGTTGAAGATTGTTGCCATTGATCACAGCAAATGAGACTGGACCATCTCCTTGAAGTTGAACACTGATATCACCGCTGAATTTTAACGTAGCCGTTAGCAACGATGTGGCTGCCATCAACTCGCCCAGCAGTTTCTGAATTTGTGCAGGATAAGTATGGGCCGAGAGGACCTCTTGATAACTCTGCTCAAGTTGTACCAATTCGCCTCGGACGTCGGCATTTTCAAATAGGTAGCGGTGTAAATTATCTTTACTCATTTCGGTCTCAATCTCACAATGGCATTTGGTATAAAACTATTCAGTTAACTGAGCAGTTATCAGTTAACTGGGGATAGTGCTTAATATATGGTCTTTAATCGTGACTTCAATGCCGAGCTTGATATTAGCTCTCTTTAAAGCGTATCAATTGTCGGCGTTGTTTCTTATCAGGCTTATGATCTGGAGCCGGATTATTCAGTACATTTAATCGTCTCGCCTCTGCATAGGCTTCTCTTTTAACTATGCTTTCTGGCGTTTCTTGGTACAGAGTTTGCGCTAATGTTGCTTTTTGACGCTGTTCTGACAGTTTTTTAATGACGATCTCTTTTTCGTCATGACCCTGTCTTAATTTGATCACAGCCTCTACTTCAGCCAGTTTGCTGGATTTTGCGCGTTGCCCATTGTAATGAACTTTACCCCCATTAATCATCTCTTTCGCGATGGCACGGGTCTTATAGAAGCGTGCAGCCCAAAGCCATTTGTCCAGACGGATGGCATTTGGTTGTTCGGACAGCTTGTTCATCGAGTCTCCATAGTGAAATTAATGATGGGCAACTTCACATGCTGGGTAATAAAATCGCTTTTTAGTGTACCAATCACCTAATATAGCGACTAGCTTCACACCCTTTTTAGGCGCGTAAAGTTAGCATATTTAGACTATTTTCGCCAATAAAGCAGGTGTTATGGGCTTGTTGCTATTAGCCGTGTAGGTTAGCATGAGCCACGACATCCTAAATTATCATAAGCAGAACAGAGACCTGTATAGAGGGTCCACTCAATATGGATTTATTAGATAAAGTTATTAATAAGGCTGCGGCAATACCGCATAAGCCTTTGAGTTTAGCCGCTTTTTGGGTCGGTTCGTTAGTGATCCTTTACCTCTTGGCTCAGATCACCTGGAAGTTAGTTCCAGCCTCTGATTCATCACCTAATTGGCAGCCAACCCCCATAAATAGCAGTTCGGGGAGTCATGTCAGTATTGCCGGTTTGAAAGAGTTAGCTCTGTTCGGTAAGGCCGATTCACGCTCAAATCAGCCCAAAAATTCACCAGTTGAAGAAAAGATCACCGATGCACCAAAGACCTCTCTTTCGATACAATTAACCGGTGTTGTGGCCTCTACAGCACAACAGCATGGTTTAGCCGTTATTGCTTCCGGAGGTAGTCAGGACACCTATAGTTTAGGTGATAAAATTAAAGGCACTTCAGCCGCGCTAAAAGAGGTTTATGCGGATCGTATTATTATCACTAACAGTGGTCGTTACGAGACCTTGATGTTGGATGGATTGCAATATGAGACCGAAGGCAAGGCGAACCAGCTATTACAGCGGGCTAAGTCGTCGGCGAGTCGGGTCGATAAAAGAAAAGATAGCCAGATTGGCCAAGAAATCGTGAATTCCAGAGACGAATTGTTAGCCGATCCGAGTAAATTGACCGACTATCTGGCCATTTCACCGGTAAAAAGTGGCGGAGAGCTTCAGGGTTACCGTCTAAATCCGGGTAAAGATAGAGAACTATTCAAGAAGGCCGGTTTTAAGGCCAACGATTTAGCAAAATCAATAAACGGCTACGATTTGACTCAGATGAGTCAAGCATTAGAAGTCATGGCACAACTACCTGAATTAACCGAGATCTCATTGATGATCGAACGTGAAGGGCAGCTGGTTGAGATCCTGTTCAGTCTGCCGCAATAAAAAAGGTTTTAGGGGAAGTAAACAAATGAATAATAGGAAAATTCGCCACAAGCTTATCGCTGGTATGGTGATGGGAGCTTCGCTTTTAGCTCCCCAAATCGCTTGGTCTGAGCAGTATGCGGCAAATTTTAAAGGGACAGATATTCAAGAGTTTATCAATATTGTTGGTAAAAACTTGAATAGAACCATCATCGTCGACCCAACGGTTCGTGGCAAAATTAATGTACGAAGCTATGACCTGCTTGACGATGATCAGTATTATCAGTTCTTCCTCAATGTTCTTCAGGTTTATGGCTATGCGGTCGTAGAGATGGACAACAACATCATCAAGGTGATCAAAGATAAAGATGCAAAGACCGCATCTATCAGGGTTGCCGATGATGATAAGCCCGGTTTAGGTGATGAGATGGTGACGCGCATTGTCGCCCTCTATAACACAGAAGCGAAACAACTGGCTCCATTGCTGCGTCAGCTCAATGATAATGCCGGTGGCGGTAATGTTGTTAACTATGATCCATCGAATGTATTGATGATCTCGGGCCGTGCAGCCGTCGTCAATAAATTGGTTGAGATTGTTCGTCGGGTCGATAAACAAGGTGATACCGAGGTTCAGGTGGTCTCCCTCGAGTTTGCTTCGGCTGGTGAGATAGTACGGATTATCGAGACCCTCTATCGCTCGACCGCCAACAAGTCTCAGTTACCGGGACAAGCGCCAAAAGTCGTTGCCGATGAGCGTATGAATGCCGTTATCGTCAGTGGTGATGAAAAAAGCCGCCAACGTGTGGTGTCACTGATTAAGAAGCTGGATGCCGAACAGGCTAGTATGGGCAACACTAAGGTTCGTTATCTGCGTTATGCCAATGCGGAAGATTTGGTTGAGGTGTTGACCGGATTTGCCCAAAAGCTTGTCGATGATAAAGATGGTGGTGCAAAGCAAGGTGGCAGTAAACGCCGTAATGATATTAACATTATGGCCCATGCCGATACCAATGCCTTGGTTATCAGTGCCGAACCGGATCAGATGCGTACAATCGAGAGTGTTATTAATCAACTCGATATTCGTCGAGCGCAGGTATTGGTTGAAGCGATTATTGTTGAAGTCGCCGAGGGTGATGACGTCGGCTTCGGCGTGCAGTGGGCCACGGCTGCCGGTGGCGGTACTCAGTTTAATAACTTAGGCCCAACGATTGGCGAAATTGGTGCGGGTGTTTGGCAAGCTCAGGATACTAAAGCATCTCAAACCTGTACTGGCTCGGGTGATACTCAGAACTGTACCGATAACCCCGACGTTCAAGGTGATATCACCTTGTTGGCTCAAGCCTTAGGCAAGGTCAATGGTATGGCATGGGGCGTTGCCATGGGTGACTTCGGCGCGCTTGTTCAGGCCGTTTCCAGCGATACTAAGTCGAATGTACTCGCGACCCCGTCTATTACCACACTGGATAACCAAGAAGCGTCGTTTATCGTCGGTGATGAAGTTCCAATTTTGACCGGCTCGACCTCGAGTTCGAGTAACAGCAACCCATTCCAGACAGTTGAACGTAAAGAGGTGGGTGTTAAGCTTAAAGTGATACCTCAGATCAACGAAGGTTCTTCGGTTAAATTGACCATCGAACAGGAAGTCTCGGGTATTAACGGTAAAACTGGTGTTGACGTGACCTTTGCTACTCGTCGTCTGACCACCACTGTTATGGCCGATTCCGGACAGATTGTTGTCTTGGGTGGCTTGATCAGTGAAGAGGTGCAGGAGAGTGTACAGAAGGTGCCTTTCCTCGGTGATCTTCCTATTATTGGCCACCTATTCAAGTCATCTTCGAGTGGTAAGAAGAAGAAGAACCTGATGGTATTTATCAAGCCAACGATTATTCGTGATGGCATTACCATGGAAGGCATCGCAGGGCGTAAGTATAACTATTTCCGTGCACTGCAGCTTGAGCAGCAGGATCGCGGTATTAACTTAATGCCAAATAGCCAAGTGCCTATACTCGAAGAGTGGAATCAATCTGACTACCTTCCTCCAGAAGTTAACGATATTCTCGAGCGATACAAAGAAGGTAAAGGCTTAGCGACTAACATGCGTGAAACCGATCCGGCTTTAAAGTCGATTTCTGAGAGCAACGAAAAAGATAAGAAAGACAGCGCAGAAAGCTTAAACAAAGATAACACTCAAGCTACAACTGAAGATAAAGATGATGAGTGAGACTCAAGCTTCTCAGAATGATGAGCTGGCGCAAGTAACTGGTGAACTTGGCTTGGCAGTCGAAAGTGAAACTGATGAAGTGTTTCACTCGACGAGTAAAGAGCGGTTACCCTTTGCCTTTGCGCATCGATTTAATGCGGTATTAGATAAAGTTAATGAGCAAACGCTAACTCTGTTTCATACCGCCTCGACGCCAGTAGAGGCTCTACTTGAGGCTCGTCGCTATGCGGGCCGGGATTTGCCTCTGGTCCAGCTTGCGCCGGCAGAGTTTGAAGCAAGATTAACTCAGGCTTACCAAGCTAACTCATCAGAGGCTCAGCAGCTGATGGAAGATATCGGCAATGAGATGGATCTGTTTACCTTAGCCGAGGAGTTGCCTCAGACCGAAGATCTGCTTGAAGGTGATGACGATGCGCCGATCATTAAATTGATCAACGCGCTGTTGTCGGAAGCGATTAAAGAGGAAGCGTCCGATATTCATATTGAGACCTACGAGAAGCAATTGGTCGTGCGTTTTCGTGTCGACGGTGTGCTCAAAGAGGTACTCAAACCAAATCGTAAGCTTTCGTCACTCCTGGTTTCACGTATCAAGGTGATGGCACGTCTGGATATTGCAGAGAAACGTGTGCCCCAAGATGGCCGAATCTCATTACGTATCGGTGGACGCGCCGTCGATGTGCGTGTATCGACCATGCCATCGAGCCATGGCGAACGTGTCGTGCTGCGCTTACTCGATAAAAATGCGGGTAACTTAGATCTTATCCAGCTGGGTATGACCGAAGCGATACGCATTCAGTTCGATGAACTGATCCGTAAGCCTCACGGTATTATCCTGGTAACCGGGCCTACAGGGTCAGGTAAGAGTACGACTCTCTATGCCGGATTAACCGAGCTTAATACCAAAGATACCAATATTCTTACCGTCGAAGATCCTATCGAGTATGAACTTGAAGGCATTGGTCAGACTCAGGTAAACACTAAGGTCGATATGACCTTTGCCCGAGGTCTACGAGCGATTCTTCGTCAAGATCCCGATGTGGTGATGATTGGTGAGATCCGTGACTTAGAGACGGCTCAAATTGCGGTTCAGGCCTCATTAACGGGTCATATGGTGTTGTCGACCCTGCATACCAATACCGCATCAGGTTCTATCACTCGTCTACAAGATATGGGGGTTGAACCTTTCCTTGTCTCTTCGAGTTTATTGGGCGTGTTAGCTCAACGACTGATCCGAACCCTATGTGTTGAGTGTAAGTCTGAACATGTACCGGACCTGAGTGAGCGTGCGTTATTAGGCATGAAAACCGACGATACCCGAGTGATCTATCGTGCTCAGGGATGTAAGGCATGTGGTAATAATGGTTATCGTGGACGTACAGGTATTCATGAGTTACTGCTGGTCGATGACGATGTTCGAGAACTCATTCATACCGGTCGTGGAGAATTGGCGATTGAAAAGCATATTCGACAATCAACACCGAGTATTCGTCATGATGGCATGAGTAAGGTACTTGCAGGGATTACAACCCTAGAAGAAGTGTTGCGTGTAACCCGCGAGGAATAATCGATGCCAGCATTTGAATACTTGGTTTTAGGGCAAAATGATTTACGTATCAGAAGGGTAGCCTTGAGTTATATTTGTGTTGAGGTAATCCATGCCAGCATTTGAGTACAAGGCGCTAGATGCAAAAGGGAAGCAGCAAAAGGGAGTGATGGAAGCCGATACGGCTCGTCATGCTCGAGGGCAGCTTCGCGAACAACGCCTGATGCCGCTTGAGATCATACCTGTTGTTGAAAAAGAAGCCAAAGCAAAGTCGACCGGTAAAAACTTATTCAAACGTGGGATCTCCGTTGCGGAGCTCGCGCTAATCACCCGCCAGGTCGCAACCTTGGTTGCTGCTGGTTTACCCGTCGAAGAGGCATTGAAGGCGGTAGGGCAGCAGTGTGAGAAAGACCGCTTAGGCAGTATGATTATGGCGGTCAGATCTCGTGTCGTCGAAGGTTATAGCCTGGCAGATTCTATGGCCGAATTCCCCCATATTTTCGATGATCTCTATCGCGCGATGGTGGCATCGGGTGAGAAATCCGGTCACCTCGAGGTCGTGCTCAATCGTCTTGCCGATTACACGGAGAGAAGACACCAATTAAAGAGTAAGATGACCCAGGCGATGATCTACCCAGTGGTGCTTACTGTCGTGGCAGTCGGTGTTATCGCGATATTGCTCGCTGCGGTTGTGCCCGAGGTAGTGGGTCAGTTTGAACATATGGGACAGGAGTTACCCTGGACAACGTTATTGTTGATCGCCTCCTCTGATTTTGTTAGAGATTATGGCTTGTTGGTTTTAGGTATCGTCATCATAGGCTTTGTGCTGTTTAGGCGACTATTAACGAAAGCCGTTTATCGAATGAAGTACGACAGTTTATTACTTGTGTTTCCGGTCATTGGACGCGTCAGTAAAGGACTCAATACTGCCCGATTTGCACGAACCTTAAGTATCTTAACCGCAAGTGCCGTACCTTTGTTAGATGCAATGCATATTGCCAGTGAAGTACTTATCAATGTTAAGGTGCGGGCTGCTGTTGAAGAGGCTACCGCCAGAGTTCGGGAAGGTACCAGTTTAGGTGCAGCATTGACTAACACGAAACTTTTCCCTCCGATGATGCTCTATATGATTGCCTCGGGTGAAAAGAGTGGTCAACTTGAGCAGATGCTGGAACGCGCCGCCGATAACCAGGATAGAGAGTTCGAGTCCAATGTGAATATTGCGTTGGGTGTGTTTGAACCTTTGCTTGTGGTGAGTATGGCAGCTGTGGTGCTGTTTATCGTATTAGCGATTCTTCAACCGATCTTAGAGTTGAACAATATGATCAGTGGTTAAAGGCCTGACAGACATATTCGTGTCGTAAAAAATTGAGCTACTCAGCTGACTATAAGCCAGGGGGGCAGCGATTAAATAATTGTTTTATCTATTTCTCTACATCGAATGATTGTGATGTAGAGCAGTTGTCAATAAGAGGACGTTGTTAATGCAAGCAAGAAACAAACAGACAGGTTTTACCTTACTCGAAGTGATGGTTGTTATCGTGATCTTAGGTATCTTAGCTTCTATGGTTGTACCTAACTTGATGGGTAATAAAGATAAGGCCGATCTGCAGAAAGCCGTTTCGGATATCGTTGCGTTAGAAAATTCTTTGGATATGTATAAGCTGGATAACAGCATCTATCCAACAACAGAACAAGGGTTAGAAGCATTAGTTCAGAAGCCTACTATTTCTCCGGAGCCACGTAATTACCGTGCCGATGGCTATGTGAAGCGTTTACCACAGGATCCATGGAGAAATAATTACCTGCTACTTAGCCCGGGTGAGAATGGCAAGCTGGATGTATTTAGTGCCGGCCCAGATGGTCAGCCAGGTACCGAAGATGATATTGGTAACTGGAATCTGCAAGATTACCAGTAAACTTGATATTCGTTGATTAAAGAAAACTGATGAAGTTGCAAAAAGGTTTCACCTTAATGGAAGTTTTGCTGGTCGTCCTTTTAATGGGGCTGGCCGCTTCTGCTGTGACCATGAGTATGAGTGGTGCAGATAAGCAAAGAGAGTTGGAGAGGGCGGCTTTGCAGTTTATGACTGCGACTGAAATGGTGCTCGATGAGACCGTACTCAGTGGACACTTCATCGGCATAGTGATTGATGATGAAAGCTATAAATATGTCATTTATGATGAAGGTAAATGGAAGCCCCTGGCTCAAGATAGAATCTTATCCGAAAGGCAGATGGAATATGGCGTTAAGCTGGATCTTATTTTAGATGGTTTGCCTTTGGTTCAAGATGATGAAGAGAAAGATACTTGGTTTGAGGAACCTCTGATTGAAAAGTCTGAAGAGGATAAGAAGAAGTTTCCTGAGCCTCAGGTGCTGCTTTTCCCCAGCGGAGAGATGAGTACATTTGAGCTCATCTTTTCGAGCAAAGATGAATCCGGTAAGGATATTGAAGCCTTGGTAGTGGGCGATTCTCTTGGCCGATTAACATTGGGGAGAGACGATGGAGTCAATGACTAACACATTCGTTAACAAACCTGTTTTTGTGTGTGGGATACCCGGTGTGAAAATTAAGGTGTTGATGACTAAAACGGTTGGAAGTATTTGTGAATCATAGCGTTAAAGGCATGACCTTACTCGAAGTTATCGTCGCTTTAGCCGTATTTGCTATTGCTGCGGTGTCGATCACTAAGAGCCTGGGAGAGCAAATGGCCAACATGCCTATCTTAGAGGAGAAGACCTATGCGCAATGGGTTGCCGACAATGAGATGGTCGAGGCGAGACTAGAGACGAAGTTTCCTGATATAGGTAAGAAAGAGGGGGAAACTGAACTGGCTGGTCGAGATTGGTATTGGCGTAAAGAGGTGGTAAAAACCACGGATGATAAATTCAGAATGATCCGCATCAGCGTCAGTGATGATGAGCGATATAAACGTATTCTTGCCCAGGTAAGCAGTTATGTACTCAATCAAGACTAGAGTTAGCGCAGGTTTTACCTTACTT
Organism: Shewanella sp.; assembly: GCA_004195335.1. Lineage (GTDB taxonomy): Bacteria > Pseudomonadota > Gammaproteobacteria > Enterobacterales > Shewanellaceae > Shewanella. The sequence continues at coordinate 4,389 of SDWK01000418.1, read as the reverse complement.
GAGATGTTAGTCGCCATCGCCATTTTTGCCATGTTGGGACTTGCGGCTAACACTGTGCTGCATACGGTGATCCAAAATGATGCCGTAACCAAAGAATTTTCCGGCAAACTGAAGGCAATGCAACAGGGCTTCGGGGCGCTCGAGCGTGATTTAGGGCAGATGGTGGCACGCACGCCTCGCTTACTTGAGGGCGGGCGCGGCACAACCGTATTTCAAACCGGCTCCGATATTTTAGATTCAGAATCTGAGGCGCTGGTTTTTTTTCGCCTGGGCTGGTTAAATCCCGATGGTTTATTACCTAGAGGCAGCATTCAATCTGTGGCCTATGTGGTGCAGGATAATAACCTTGAGCGCTGGTATTATCCCTATCCAGAGCCTGAATTTGGCAGTGAGCCGATCAAAACAATCGTCATCAAAAATGTGATTTCGGTGGAATACTCCTTCTTTATGGAAGATAAGTGGGAGAGAAAAGTCGATGCGACTAAGCTGCCGAAGGCAATTGCGATGGAAATCGAATTAGAAGGTTATGGTAAAATCCAGCGTAAATTTTTGCTGTCAACAGGTGCTCCTGTTGGTTCGGGAGGCAATACCGGTGGCGGCAATAACGGTGGTAATAACAACGGCAATAACGGTGGTAATAACAACGGCAGTAACTCTGGCAATAACAACAATGGGAACAATAACTCCGGAAATGGCAGCGGAGAGTCTAACAACGGCGATGGCAGGGGCGAAGGCTAGTGGCTAATAAACTTCCGGGTAAGCAGCGAGGTGTTGCGCTCATCGTTGTGCTATTGATTGTGGCCATGGTGGCAATTATTGCGACCAATATTAATAGTCGTAATCAGCTTTCAGTCCGGCGGACATTGAATTTAACTCAATATGATCAGGCGTTCTGGTATGCGATTTCGGCCGAAGAGTTAACCAAGAAAGTGTTGAAGCAAGATCTCGATGATTCCGATGGTACGGTTCACCTGCAGCAGTATTGGGCACAGGCGGATGTGGTTTTTCCCGCCGAGCACGGTGAAATTGGCGGAACGATCAGTGATATGCGTTCCTGTTTCAACCTCAATGCCTTGTCTATCGAGAGTAAAGGGAATGAGAATGGACAGCCTAAACTTCCCCTGCCAGCGGTACAGTATAAGGGGCTGTTGGTGGCATTAGGAATGGATGAGTTTTCGGCGGAACGGCTGACCCATACCTTAAAAGATTATATCGATGAAGATAGCACTGCGAGCCCATTTGGCGCCGAAGATGCCGATTATGAATCGAGGAACGTGCCCTATAGGGCGGCGAATACATTGATGAGCCACCGCAGTGAATTAAGAGCTGTGTTGGGGTATTCACAGGATATCTATCTAAAATTGTTGCCTTATATCTGTGTTATTCCTGGTGATGACCATCAGTTGCTCAATGTGAATACCTTGAAAGTTGAACAAGCAGCCTTATTGGCGGGCATGCTTGATAATAAAATATCTGTTGGTGAGGCGGAGAGCATCATCAATCAAAGACCCGGAGATGGGTTTGAAAAGATAGAGGATTTTTGGGGAAGCTCATCTTTGGCCAACCTGCAGTTGGAAGCGGATTTAAAAACAACCTTTGTCGTCGACAGTAATTACTTCCTCTTGAAGGCGGGTGCCAAAGTCGATAACGCTGTGTTTCGTTTAGAGAGTGTGATGAAACGAGACGGCGGCAATAAGTTGGATATCCTGACTCGACAGTTTGGCGGTCAGAAATAAAATTAATATCACCCGATGTCGGGCGGTAACAGAATAAAATAACATAGTCTCGTCGGGTGAGTTGACGAGGTTTGTGGAGAGTAAATGTGAGTGAGAGACTATTTATCCGCTTAGGAACAACCTCAGAGCAAGCCTGCTCTTGGCTGGTTTGGTCTGAGCAGGAACAAGAGATCATCGCCTCTGGTGAGGTAAAGGATGCAGGCGCTCTGTCGAGTCTGACTGAGCGCGCCGGTAATCGCCCTGTAGATGTATTAGTTCCCTCTTCTTCGATCACCCTGACTCAGGTTGAGCTTCCCGAAAAAGGACAACGCCAGGCAATACAAGCACTCCCCTTTATGCTTGAAGAGAGCTTGGCCGCGAATGTTGAACAACTGCATTTTGTGCCTGGCCCTCGTAATGGCGAGTCTCTGAGTGTTGCCGTGGTTGCCCATGAACAGATGCAAGACTGGCTTAATTGGCTCAATGAAGCCGGTTTGAAGGCCAAACGGCTCGTACCTGACTGCTTGGCTCTACCGCTGGAGCAGTGTCAGTGGGCAGCAATGAAATTCAACCGTGAGTATCTATTGAGAACCGGTGAAGGTGCAGGTGTCTGCCTCAGTGAAGAGTGGATGAACAGCCTGCTGCCTAAACTTCTGCCTGTCGAGTCAGAAACGCCTGTGACAGTTGCCGCCTATAGTGAGTTATCACTGACGGGCACGGAAATACAAGAACAAGCGCTTGAGTTACCGATGTTAGTATTAGCGAAAGGGGTCTTAACCGCACCGTTAAACTTGTTATCAGGTGCTTATCTTCCTAAGCGTGAGTATGGAAAAAACCTCGTGTTATGGCGCAATGTAGCGATTGTTGCCGTGTTAGCTTTACTGTTGGCTCTAGTCAATAGAGGCCTCAACATCTATCAGCTCAATGCCGAACAGGTGCGTTTGCAGGTTGAAAGCGAGGCCATCTATAAGCGAGTTATTCCGGGAAGTTCACGCATTGTAAACCTTCGCTCTCAGATGGATAGAGAGCTACGCAGCATGCAAGGTCAGGGGGGCGGTAGTGAATTTTTCTCTATGCTTGAGGGATTAGAAGAAGCATTTATTCAGGTTGTAGATTTAAAGCCGACAACTTTACGCTTCGATAGTGCTCGAAACGAGCTACGGATGCAGGTGACCGCTAAGAGTTATGCGCAGATTGAACAGTTTAAGACAATTGTTTCACGTTCTTATCAACTCGATTCTGGTGCGATGAACAGTGGCGAAGATGCTGTAACAAGTACATTAACGCTGAGGAGTAAGTAAGATGGATAACCTTAAAGCGTGGTGGAAGGGCCTGATCTTGCGAGAGCAACAGCTCGTTGGCACTTGTACTGTAGTGTTAGTTATCGGCATCTTTTATTGGGGCATCTGGACGCCAATATCCAATGCAGAAGTTGATGCCGAACGTCGACTGCAGGCACAAAAGAGTACATTGACCTTTGTTAAGCAAACGGCAAATAAAATTGCAGGTTTGAAGCAAAAAGGGACTGAATCTAAGGTTAAAGGCAGCTTAAGTGCCACCGTTAACCAGAGTGCGGCAGCCTATGGATTAGAGATAACACGTATGCAGCCTCAGGGGAATAAAATCCAGCTATGGATGGACGATGTTCCGTTCGATTCACTGCTGGGATATTTAAATGAATTGGTTCAGGAGAAAGGGTTATCGTTAGATAGCATCGATCTTGCTGAATCAGATGTGCCTGGATTAGTCCGTGTTCGTCGTATCCAGATCTCACAATGATACCAGGCATAAGCATGCTCTGATCCACCATATGGCTTAGTGTTTGGTATTTAAAGTGACTGTTTTTATTAAGGTATTGTAGTGAATTTAGCAAAGAAAGTTATTATCGGCGTGTTGTTCTATCTGGTTTTTTTGATCGCACTATTACCAGCCAGTATCGTCGTCAGGCTGGTGCCATTACCTAATACAATAAGTTTGAGTGGAGTGTCTGGTTCGATATGGTCGGGAAGTGTTGAGACCGTCACGATTCAAAAGAGGCAACTTGAGTTGGTGCAGTGGAAGTTAAGTCCCTGGGCTCTTTTTCTCGGTAAAGCCAAGTTAGATCTCGTGGTTGGCAACCGTGGTACCGCAGTTAACGGTAAAGGCTTAGTGACACTCTCTATGAGCGGCATCAAGGCGCAAGGATTACGATTTGAAGCACCGGGAAGTTTCCTGATCGGCAACAGCAGATTACCGTTTCGCACCAAAGTTGACGGCGATCTCAGCTTGATTGTTGAGGAGCTTGCTCAAGGTCAACCTTGGTGTGAGCAGTTAACCGGTAAAGTTTTTCTTAACCGTGCCAAGGTGAAAAATCAGTTCGGAGACTATCCCTTGGGTGATATCGAATTGGGCTTAAGCTGTGTCGATGGTAACGTCAAAGTGAAAACCGATGAAACAATGAACCAGCTTGGCTTAAGTGGCAGCGTGTTGCTGCAAGCTGAGAAGATGGTACAGGTTTCAGCGAAAATAAAAGAGACCGCGTCTCAACCTGAAGACCTGAAAAAGGCACTGGTTTTCTTAGGTAAACACGATAGCCAAGGCTATTATCCGATTAGTTACCAAGGACGAATTCCTGGATTCTAATCAAAATATAAACAGTGGTTTATTTTGTTTGTTTTCCAAAGGCACATAACAG
>SDWK01000765.1 GCA_004195335.1 Shewanella sp. | reverse complement strand
AGATGTGTATAAGAGACAGTCTTTATACTGATTGGTATCACCTAAAATAAGAGACAGTATGTCAAATTCATGGATTAATCAGGCTATCGCTATCATTGAGGCCGATTATCAACGTAGTGCAGACACGCATTTAATCAAGCTCGATATACCGACACTTAAAGGCATCGACCTCTACCTCAAAGATGAAAGCACTCATCCAACGGGAAGCCTAAAACACCGTTTAGCGCGTTCTCTATTTCTTTATGCACTTTGCAATGGCTGGATTAAGAGTGACACCACCATTATTGAGGCATCATCGGGAAGTACTGCGGTTTCAGAAGCCTATTTTGCACGACTCTTAAGTTTACCCTTTATCGCAGTCATGCCACGTTCTACGGCAAAGAAAAAGGTCCAGCAAATTGAGTTTTATGGTGGCTCTTGTCACTTTGTCGAACATTCGAGTGAGATCTACGCAGAATCTGAACAATTAGCCCATAGCTTAAACGGTCACTATATGGATCAGTTCACCTACGCTGAGCGAGCAACAGATTGGCGCGGTAATAATAATATTGCCAATTCCATTTTTGACCAGATGAGTCGTGAGCCTCACCCTATACCCGATTGGATAGTGATGAGCCCAGGTACCGGGGGAACCTCAGCCACCATAGGACGGTATATTCGTTATCAACAGCTCGAAACAAAACTCTGTGTCGTTGACCCTGAAAACTCTGTTTTCTTCGATTATTACCATACCGGCGATAAGAATCTAACGTCCTCAAAAGGCAGTAAGATTGAGGGTATAGGTCGCCCTAGAGCCGAACCCTCATTTATACCTGGCGTCGTCGATATGATGGTGAAAATTCCAGATGCGGCCTCGGTTGCCACCATCTTCTGGTTAGAAAAAATAATAGGTCGAAAAGTGGGACCTTCAACGGGGACTAATCTTTATGGCATTTTACAGATAGCGACAAAGATGCTTGCAGAGGGGAAAAAAGGATCCTTGGTAACTCTGTTATGTGACTCCGGAGATCGGTATCTTGATACTTATTACAACCCTGAATGGGTTAAAAATAACATAGGTGATCTTTCTCAATACGAGGCTAATCTGGAACAGGTTAGCCTCACCGGAAAGCTTGATTAATCAATATCTAAATATTTATGTGTCTGTATTGAGAGGCGCCAGTTACGTTCAATACAGACACGCATCGCCAACTCCGTCGCCCTACTCTTCTGGCTGATAGGCTGTAAACAGATGGTCTTCTCATCCAGTGGGATCCCTTTAAGCAAGTAATCCAGATCATCGATATGAGATTGTGTCGCAACCGGATGCTTGATCTCATTCGCTCTGATTAAGGCCTGCTGTAAAATGGGTAGACCCGCCTTCATATTTATTTTAGGCGAAACCGTCACCCAGGTTTTATCTGAACATATCACTTCAAATGTGCCACTGGTCTCAATTTGAGTCGCGTACCCCGATTGATTAAGCGATTCGGTCAGCGGGATCAAATCATGTAAGCAGGGTTCTCCCCCCGTGATAACCACATGTTTTGCGGTAAAACCTTTTACTTCGAAGTTACGGATCAGCTCCTCAGCCGTAAGTTCGGCCCAACGCCCAATAGTGCCATCGACTTGAATCACTAATTCAGGCGCTACTCTATTTTCAGCTATCACATCCCACGTGTGTTTGGTGTCACACCAAGAGCACCCAACCGGACACCCTTGAAGTCGAACAAAGATAGCTGGAACACCGGTAAAAAAGCCTTCCCCTTGAATCGTCTCGAACACTTCATTGACAGGATATTTCATGATAAACCTCAAAAAGAATGGGCGGCATTTATAAATTATTTTTTGCTTGCAGGCAAGTATTGATTAGTCTTTCAAGTGTTACTCAGATTTGAAGTCTAATGATCACGCACATTTAAACCCTTTATTCCTCCAGCAAGAGTTGCAAGCAAACCCTTGTCAGTTAAAATAGTCACAGTTTAATTCAGTAAGAAATCATTTATGTCAAAAGTGTCAAAAGCGGTAGTTGTATTTAGTGGTGGCCAAGACTCGACCACCTGTCTGATCCAAGCGCTAAACCAATATGATGAAGTGCATGGTATTACGTTCGATTATGGACAGCGCCATAGCCAGGAGATTGAAGTTGCCAGATCTCTGGGTAAACAGCTTGGACTGGTCAGTCATAAGATATTAGATGTCTCTATGCTTAACGAGTTAGCCATTTCGGCGCTAACTCGGGATTCTATTGAAGTATCCAATGAGCTTATGGAAAATGGATTACCCAATACTTTTGTGCCAGGCCGAAATATTCTGTTTCTCACTTTGGCAGGGATTTACGCATATCAATTAGGCGCCAACTCAGTCATTACCGGCGTCTGTGAAACCGATTTTTCGGGCTACCCAGATTGCAGAAACGACTTCGTAAAAGCGATGGAATCTGCATTGAATCAAGGCATGGATCGTCAATGTGAAATCGTCACACCTTTAATGTGGTTGAATAAAGCCGAGACCTGGGCTTTAGCAGATCAGTATAAGAGTCTCGAGTTAATCAGAGATGAAACATTAACGTGCTATAACGGCATTATTGGTAATGGGTGCGGGACTTGCCCTGCATGTCTTCTCCGACAAAGAGGCTTAGAAGACTACTGTAATAACCGTGAGCAGGTTCAATCGGACTTAGCATCTAAGTGTAAAAAATAACGTGGCAAAAATAAAACCGTTTATACGCAGTAGTTATACCGTTGCTGCACTGATCACCCTGTGCTGTACCCTACTGTATTTTATGGATACTGACTCATTACTGGCATTTCGCCGTGATGGGATCACTAATGGTGAATATTGGCGACTTTTCACTGGTAACCTACTGCATACCAATCAATGGCACTTGCTGATGAATCTGGCAGGCCTTTGGGTACTCCTATTACTCTATAAACCTCATTTTCATGCCCTTAGTTTTACATTGCTTTTTTCAGCACTGTGTTTACTTCAAGGCCTTGGTTTGTACTTTTTCTATCCGGCTCTGCTGGGGTATGTCGGCTTAAGTGGCATGTTGCATGGCCTATTTACTTACGGCGCGATAAAAGATATTTCAACGGGGCTAAAGTCCGGTTACTTGCTATTGTTAGGAGTCATCATCAAGGTTGCCTATGAGCAAATATTTGGTGCGAGCGATCAGGTAACAGAGATGATAGGTGCCCGGGTCGCCACTGAAGCTCACTTAGTCGGCGTCATTACAGGCATTTTAGCCGTAGGCTTGGTCAGTTTATTCAACCAAGTCTACCGTAAAACCAAAAGCTGAAAATGCGGGGTGCTACGCCCCGTAACCTCTTAAGCTTTAATCAGCGCCTCTCGCAGTTTCGCGACCTGATCACGAACGGCTGCCGCCTGTTCAAACTCAAGGTTCTTAGCATGCTCATGCATCTTTTTCTCTAATGCGTCCATTTGATGGCTCAGCGACGCAATGTCAGCCACCTGATATTGACCTTTTGACTCTGCTACATTCATCAGCCCAGCCCGAGAGTCACCAACATCCATGACATCGGTGATCTTCTTAGACACACCCTTAGGAACGATGCCATTGTCGAGGTTAAATTGATGCTGTAGTTTACGACGTCGCTCGGTTTCCCCCATCGCACGAGACATCGAATCGGTTATCTTATCGGCATAGAGGATAACCTTGCCGTTAATATTTCGCGCGGCGCGGCCAATGGTTTGAATGAGTGAACGCTCTGAGCGTAAGAAGCCCTCTTTATCAGCATCGAGTATGCACACCAGAGAAACCTCCGGCAGATCCAACCCTTCTCTTAACAGGTTAATACCAACCAGCACATCGAACACGCCTAAACGTAGATCCCTGATGATCTCTACTCGCTCAACCGTATCAATATCAGAGTGCAGATACCTGACCTTTATCCCGTGCTCATCGAGGTATTCTGACAGGTCTTCTGACATACGTTTAGTCAAGGTTGTCACCAGTACACGCTCATTGACCTTTACCCGCAGCGCAATTTCTGAAAGTAAGTCATCGACCTGAGTCCCGACCGGACGAACTTCAAGCACAGGATCCAGTAGCCCTGTAGGTCTGATGACCTGTTGGGCTATCTCACCATCACTCTTATCGATTTCGTATTTACTGGGTGTGGCCGACACATAGATAGTTTGCGGCATCAGGCTCTCAAACTCTTCAAACTTCAATGGCCGATTATCCAATGCGGACGGCAATCGAAATCCATACTCGACTAGATTTGATTTTCTGGATCTATCGCCTTTGTACATAGCGCCAATTTGCGGAACGGTCACATGTGACTCATCGATGATCAACAGTCCGTCATCGGGCAGATAATCAAGCAGAGTCGGTGGACCGTCACCCTCAGCTCTACCGGATAAGTACCTGGAATAGTTCTCGATTCCGGAACAGTAACCCAGCTCCGTCATCATCTCGATATCATATTGCACACGTTCGTTAATTCGTTGCGCCTCTATCAGTTTATTATTATCTAATAGTTGCCTTTTCCTTACCCTCAACTCTTCCTTGATAAATTCGGTAGCGGCAAGAATTTTCTCATGCGGTGTGACGTAATGACTCTTTGGGTAGATGGTCGTTCTGGCAATACGTTTACTGATATGACCCGTGAGCGGATCAAATAAGCTTAACCGCTCGATCTCTACATCAAACAGTTCGACTCGAACCGCCTCTTTATCCGAATCGGCAGGGAAAATATCGATGACCTCGCCTCTGACCCGATAGGTCCCCCGCTTCAATTCGATATCATTACGGGTATATTGCAACTCGCTTAGCCGCTTTAAGATATCTCTTTGATCCATGAAATCACCTTGTCTCAGGTGTAATAACATCTTCAAGTAAGAATCAGGATCACCCAGACCATAAATGGCTGATACCGACGCGATAAGCACCACATCTTTGCGTTCTAACAGGGCTTTTGTTGCAGAGAGTCTCATCTGTTCGATATGCGCATTAACCGAAGCATCTTTCTCTATAAAGGTATTCGTTGATGGCACATAGGCTTCCGGTTGATAATAATCGTAATAGGAGACAAAATACTCAACCGCATTATGTGGAAAAAACTCCTTCATCTCGCCATACAATTGAGCGGCTAAGGTTTTATTAGGCGCCATAATAATCGTCGGCCTCGCTAGCTGCTTAATCACATTAGCAATCGTGAACGTCTTACCTGAGCCGGTGACACCGAGTAAAGTTTGGCACGCAACTCCAGACTCAATACCATCAACCAACTTTTTAATTGCTGTAGGTTGGTCCCCTGCTGGACTGTATTGAGATTCAAGTTGAAACGTAGATTCTGTCACTGAGTTCTTTCCCATATAATTAGCCCTCCATTTTATACTAATCCCCATAAAAATGTGATCATTGTTCGTCAATGAAATAACGCTAAGTTAAGCGGGCTTATCTAACATACCCATTGAGTCGAGGTAGTTGCTCATATTCTTTCATTCGCTTCTGGTTACGTCGGCAGGCAGGTCTTGAACAATGGTCTTGGTACGCAGTATCGGCAAACTTAGCCAGGATGAATATCAATAGGACCAGCTTGGTTGTTCGGCCTTAACATAACAACGTGACACTCTTTTGATTTAGTGATGAAATTTTATAACATCGCGAATCAATGCTAACAGTGGTCAATCTATACTCGCAAGCCCAATGAAAATGCCAAATTAATACACAAGATAGAGCATTCATTCAGTTACATTTAAGTAACAGGTTAATA
>SDWK01000754.1 GCA_004195335.1 Shewanella sp. | reverse complement strand
TTCCATTAAATGTTCATTAGATGATTATTGAATAAAAACGTGTGTAATTTCCAGTGTCTATTGCCCAAACCAGTGTTGTTCTTCCACTTTTTATTTCTACCTGAGCGGGTGTTCCATTGTCCAGCTGAACCGAATAGCTGCCATTATTCAGATAGGTTCGTGCGATTTGGGCCTGCTTAGGAAGCGTAAGCCAGCTTCGTCTATCTGCTTGCTCGGTGACAATATTAAAGATCTGCATCGCAATCAGACCTATATCTGTTTCGTTATGACGTTTCTTCGAGCCACTCTCTACGTTTCTGGCCATCTCTGACTTGGCGTAAACTCGCGCTGCCTGACGAATGAGTGCGGCGGGTAGCTCCTCTTTGAGCGCCGTAATGGCCAAGGCATCTAAGTTAGCAATAGGTGCCGCAGTCAAGCTCTTGCCTAATCCCTTTATCTTGCCCGGAGATACGGGGCGAGAATTAGAAGTATAGGTGGCAAGTGAGGCGGTTTGCCAGTTACCGTGAATAGGAAATGGTACGGTTAAACTTTGTTTTTCCGGTACAAACCCACGTTCAATTAAAAATATGACCTCCCCTTGATCTTTTTTGGCTGTCGTTGCTTTCCCCCAGCGACGTTCGAATTCGTCGGCCTGCGGCATAGATAGCTGTTTTGCTAACCTCACCAGATCTTTTTGCAGGTAGGGATTATCCGGCGATATCTGTGCCGCTTTACGGTAATCGATAAAAGCATCGTTAGGTTCGCCTAAGATCTCATGTAATACGCCTGTCGTGTAGTAACTATAGGCGTTAAGAAATGAACTCGTGACAGTGCCTGCCGCCTTGCCGAGTTTGTTGACTTCGGCGTCTATGGCGCCGTTAGCCATGGCCTGAACCGACTCATTCGACTTTTGGTACCTGGCTTGTTCGGAGCTTTGTAGATCATTACTGCGTCTGACCTCGACTAATGCGCCCTGTTGATCGCCACTAAAAATATAGTTTAATGCCTGATATTGATGCAGCATCACACGCTCATAACCCGGTCCACGGTACGGGATCACATTATCGTTGATAAACAGACTGCTGGCGGTGGCTCCCATATCGGAGACACTCAAGGTGGCTTTGTCGTCAAACTTAAGGTATCTGGCAACGGCTTGTTGGTAGTATTTTGTACTCGCTTCAAAGTCGCCGCTGATCTGTGCGACGCGTCCGGCTTCCTGTGCGTAGAGGAGTCCATCGGCACCGGAGATATTTGATTCGACCTCGAGCACGCCTTTGATGGGATTGCTGGTATTGAGTTGTGCTTTTACTGGAGCAATTTGCGAGGGATAGTTAATAAAAATGCTGTTGAGTGCACAGCCACTGACTAAAAAGCTAAATAGGGGGAGCAGTAGCCATTTTTTCATTGCGAAGCCTCGCTACTGACTCGTTCTTGCATTGCGGCTCTTTCGAATAGGGTGATCCCCTTGAGGTGATCATATTCATGTTGAAAAATGCGGGCAATAAAGCCTGTCAGTGTTTGTACATGCCATTGTTCATCGAGGTCTTGGAATTTTACTTGGATCCATTCATGCCTGGAGATGAAAAATCGGCGATCCTGAATCGATAGACATCCCTCTTCTCCTGATTCTAACTTATCTGAATACTCCAGAATATTAGGGTTGATGACTACTGTGGGGGCGATATAGGGGGCGTCGGGGTATCGCTCATTAGGACGTGATGCCATGATAAATAACGCAAGACTTAAGTGAACCTGAGGTGCGGCTATGCCGACGCCTTTGGCTTGTTCCATCGATAGCAGCATTTCATCGACAACACGGCCTAACTCTGGCGTGAAGTCAGTAATGGTTTGTGCCTGAATGGTAAGCACCTCTTCGCCGACTTGAGCAATGGCTAACATTTTGATCCTTCAATATCCATATTTTGCATTAAACCACATGACATTTAACCACATGACATTCAACCGCATGGCATTCAACCATGGTCTAGCTGAATCCAGCCTGACTCGCTTATCAAAAAAAATCAAGAGTTAAAGCCAAACCACTTAACTATGTCCGATTCAACAAGTCGAGAAGCGGCTAGGCTATATCCGAGTGTAAACTATAAATTAATAGTGCGGTGGTGGCGCTTCTTCTGACTGGCTTGCCATATTGCTGGGTTCAACCGATTGAAATTTGCTGATAAGCACACGCACCTGTTGTTGCTGTTCTATAATCAGGTCATTGAGCTTGATTACCTGTTGATCCAGCTCTTCTATGGTTCCCTCTTGAAATGCTAGTTTCATCTCAAGATCTTCGACTCTTCTTTCTAATTGATCCATCTTTACCTCTAATGGATAGGTACTGACCAAGTTTCGACTAGGCCATTACTACTAATGCTGATGATCTGATTAGGATCACTGTTAGCGACAGAGTATACAACGGCTCCTTTAATTTGGGCACGTTTGGTTCGTTGAACTTGCCAATTAGCTATTTTCTTACCGGTTTCTACACTCCAGACTATGACCTCTCTTGCCGGAGTTCCGGTAAGAAGTAAGGTGTCATGATTGGAAAACCGTGCCGTTGAAAAGTTCATTTTCCTGCGGAAGATCTTCAACTGGCTTAGCGGCTCCCCCTGATTATTGTCAATAATCTTAGCGATGTTGGTGCTGCCCCCAATAAATGACAGTGTGCCCGCCTGATTTAAAGCTACGCTAATGACGCGGGAGTTTTGCAGCCAGTCGTGTATCGGCTGTCCCGTGGCGGCATTCCATAAGATAGCGTGTCGATCATTTGAGCCTGTTAACGCGAGTCTGCCATCGGCTGAAAGTGACACGCTGTTCACTTTTTCAGTATGGCCAAGGAATTTTATCAGTGAACTGCTATTGGGGCGAAGTGACATGACGCTGCCATCGTTAAGACCAATGAGTAAGGCGCCGTTATTCGCTACGGCCACACTTTGACCTGAGGAGGGAAGTGACCACCAACCTTGCGAGCTGCCATCGGCAATATTCCAGAGTGCGACAGTGTTTCGACTCAGAGATGCAGCGAATGCCAGATTGGGTGATATTGAGGTGTCTACAGCGCTATTGTTTGCTTCGTTATGGATCCAGGTAAATCTTTGCTGATTGGTTTTCAGATCCCATAACTGCAAGCCACTGTTGGCTGTACTAACTAATGCAAGTTCACCGTGCTCGGATAGGCTCGCATCGTAGATGGGTTCTGTGATTAACTGATGCGTCTGTATGGCTTTTGGCTGACAGGCGGTAATGAGCAAAGCACAAAAAATAAGCGTAAAGATTTTTTTCATGAACTTGCTCCGTAACTTGTTGTCTCTAGCACATGTGTAATTACATTTATCGATACCCAAGCTACATCAAAGTGCTAAATCCTGCATTTCGAGGTCGTTTGTGTATATGATCATGAAACATCGATAATGTAATTGTAATAACGTATTTAACTAGTATAAAGTGGTTCGCCTTATAAGAGTAAGGTTATTGTAACTACAAGAAGATGCTGAGGAAGCTTTAATGAAATCAATTTATAAAATCTCGCTGGTTGCGTTGGCCGTTATTGGTCTTTCTGCTTGTAACCAAGAACAAAAAACAGCTGACATTGCTGCCAATGTCGAATTGAAAACAGAAGCACAGAAAGAAGCCTACAGCGTCGGTGCTTCTATCGGTAAGTATATGTCAGGTCATATCAAAGAGCAGGAAGAGTTAGGTTTGCCTGTCGATCGTAGCCTTATCATCACAGGTTTTACCAATGGCCTTAACGATGAGTTGAAACTCAACGAAGAGGAGATGCAGACGGTTCTTCAAGGTCTTGATGAGAAGCTTAATGAAAAGCGTCAGACACAAGCCACAGCACTTGCAGAGAAGGCACTGTCTGAAAGCAAAGCATTTTTAGATACGAATAAGGTTACAGAGGGAGTTGTTACTACTGAATCTGGTCTCCAGTATCAAGTGATGACTCCAGGTACTGGCGACAAGCCTTCGGCTGAAGATACAGTCGAAGTGCATTATGTTGGTACGCTCACTGACGGCACCGAGTTTGATAGCTCAGTTGCACGAGGTCAGCCTGCTAAGTTCCCACTTAATCGTGTGATCCCAGGTTGGACCGAAGGCGTGCAATTGATGCCTGTTGGCGCTAAGTATAAGTTCGTTATCCCTGCTGAGCTTGCTTATGGTGACCGTGATACCGGTTCTATCCCAGCGAATTCAACGTTAGTATTTGAAGTCGAACTACTGTCTATCGAAAAAGCGGGTGCACCGACTGCAGAAGCAGTAACTGACGGTCACGCTCACTAAATCAGACTGACAAAGATTGAGCATTATACCTCGCTATCTTGGTGAGGTTTTAAGGCGTTGATATCTGTCAATCCTGAATAATACGGTACCTGTTTTTACAGGTGCCGTTTTTTTTACCTGATGAAATGATGCTTCAGATTATTTGGGATAAAGACTTCAATTGTTGCTTGATGGTAACTGGATACACTATTTTCCTTTTAAAATGTTGGCTCATTGTTTTTATATGTGACCTGAGCATTGATACTTCGGGGTGTGTCACAGTACTTATTTGCTCAGCTGTATCAATCTGAATTACAATTCTTGGATTCAGCGTCGTTTTTTTTGTCAATTTTTAAAAGGTCATTTATGAAAGTAGTTATCGTTGGAACCGGTTATGTCGGTCTGTCTAACGCGATTATTCTGGCTCAGAATAATGAAGTGGTTGCCTGTGATATTGACGAAGAAAGGGTCAATGCATTAAACAATAGACGCTCACCCATTGTCGACAAGGAAGCCGACGATTACCTGACAAACAAAGAGTTGAACTTAACGGCGACGTTGGACAAAGAAGCCGCGTTTAAAGATGCGCAATACGTTATTGTTGCTACGCCAACAGATTATGATCCTGAAACAAATTACTTTGATACCTCATCTGTAGAGTCAGTAATAAAAGAGGTGAACAGTGTGAACCCAAGTGCAACTATCGTGATTAAATCGACGGTTCCCGTGGGATACACCAAGCGGTTAAGTGAAGACCTGGGTTGTAACAATATTATCTTCTCTCCTGAGTTTTTACGTGAAGGCAGAGCCGTTCATGACAACTTATATCCATCACGAATTGTCATTGGCGAGCGTTCAAAAAGGGCCGAAATCTTTGCTAGCTTGCTGGTGGAGGGAGCCATCAAGAAAGATATTCCATTGCTCTTCACCGATGCCACCGAAGCCGAAGCGGTCAAGCTATTTTCAAATACCTATTTAGCGATGAGAGTGGCTTATTTTAATGAGCTCGATACTTATGCCGCGACTCACGGCTTGTCATCGAGGCAGATCATCGAAGGTGTGGGGCTCGATCCCAGAATTGGCAATCACTATAACAATCCGTCGTTTGGCTATGGTGGTTATTGCCTACCTAAAGATACCAAACAGCTATTGGCGAACTATCAAGACGTTCCTAATAATCTGATCGGTGCCATTGTCGATGCCAATGTGACGCGTAAAGACTTTATCGCCGATGCTATAATTAAACTAAAGCCTGAAACTGTCGGCCTCTATCGCCTGATTATGAAATCCGGTTCGGACAACTTTCGCGCCTCATCGATCCTTGGGATCATGAAACGTATCAAGGCGAAAGGGATTAAAGTCGTGATTTATGAGCCGGTGATGAAGGAAAAGGAGTTCTTTAACTCTGAAGTCATTGGCGATCTCAATGCATTTAAACAGATGTCAGATGTTATCGTTTCGAATCGTATGATGGATGAGTTGCTGGATGTAGAAGAAAAAGTTTACACCCGAGATCTCTTCGGCTCAGATTAATCAC
>SDWK01000743.1 GCA_004195335.1 Shewanella sp. | reverse complement strand
AAATGTAATCATGGGAAGGTTGGTTCCTGCGGGTACCGGTTTGCCCCAATATCGTATCGGGAAAGAATAGAGAATAACGGAAATCAAGAGATTATTCTTGACAAGAAGGGCTGTGTAAGGTATTTATTTCCGTTTTTTGGGACGCTCAAAATTTGTACCTTATAAACAGGTTTAGAAACCGATAACTCATTATATTTTTACAGGACTTTGAAACAATGCCAACCATTAATCAACTTGTACGACATGGCCGTAAAGTGGCCAAGAAAAGAAGCGACACTCCGGCGCTTAAGGGGTCTCCTCAGAAGAGGGGAGTATGTGTTCGTGTATATACGACTACACCAAAAAAGCCAAACTCTGCACTTCGAAAAGTTGCCAGGGTAAGGTTGACTAATGGTATCGAGGTCACCTCTTATATTCCAGGTATTGGTCATAACCTGCAGGAACATTCTGTAGTTTTGATTCGTGGGGGCAGAGTTAAGGATCTTCCCGGTGTTCGTTATCATGTTATACGTGGTACTCTTGATGCCCTTGGTGTTTCTGACCGGCGTCAGGGTCGTTCCAAATACGGAGCCAAACGGCCCAAATAAATTAAGGATATTAGACGTTTTAGGAGGTTTATCTTAGATGCCCAGGCGTAAGATTACAGAAAAGCGAACCATTGAACCGGATCCTCGCTTTAACAGTGTGCTGGTGAGTAAATTCACCAACGGGATCATGGAGCGCGGTAAAAGAAGCGTGGCCCAGAACATTTTTTATGGGGCTATGGATATTATAGAGAAGCAAATCACCGATGTTAATTCGATTTCTATCTTTGACAAGGCCATGGAGATGGTGCGCCCGAAAGTTGAAGTTAAATCCCGACGTGTGGGTGGCGCAACTTACCAGGTTCCTGTTGAAGTGCGGCCAGAACGCAGAAATGCTTTGGCAATCAGGTGGATCATCAACTTTGCCAAGGCCCGTTCAGGCAAGACGATGGCTGAGAAGTTGGCTGCAGAACTGCTTGATGCTTATAATGAGCGTGGTGGTTCTGTGAAGAAACGGGATGATACGCACCGGATGGCAGAAGCGAATAAAGCCTTTGCCCATTACAGGTGGTAATAAGTAATTAATTAGCTCAACTGAATTTTGTGAATTGACAAAAGGTATGGCGTAGAGTAAAAATGGCCACCTTTTGATAAGTGAAGGAAACGGTGTCTCGGCGAATCAATTAACTTCAGAAAGGAAATTTAACTTGAGGGAACAGAGAATCCGTGGCAGCCGAATTTCCTCTTGCCAAGTTTCGAAATATTGGGATTATGGCCCATATCGACGCTGGCAAGACCACTACGACAGAGAGGATATTATATTATACCGGTCGCTCATATAAGATGGGTGAAGTCCATGAAGGCACCGCAGTCATGGATTGGATGGAACAGGAGCAAGAACGTGGCATTACAATTACCTCAGCCGCCACAACCTGTACTTGGAAAGACCATAAGATAAATATAATAGATACCCCGGGGCATGTGGATTTTACCATTGAGGTGGAACGCAGTCTCAGGGTGCTGGATGGCGCAATAGCTGTCTTTTGTGCGGTTGGCGGGGTTGAACCCCAGTCTGAAACCGTTTGGCGGCAAGCCGATCATTATCATGTTCCGCGTATTGCCTTTGTGAACAAGATGGACCGCATAGGCGCTGATTTTTGGAATTGCGTTGAAATGATGAAGGAGCGGCTCGGAGCCAACCCACTGCCGATTCAGATCCCGGTAGGTAGTGAAGCCGGTTTTGGTGGGGTTATAGACCTCATAACAGAAAAAATGCTGGTTTTCGACGAAGAGTCGAAGGGATCGCATTACACAGAAGAAGATGTCCCTGAGGAATTCACCGAGGAATCTTCGGCCGTCCGTATGACCCTCCTCGAGAAGTTGGCCGACTTCGATGAGGAAGTCATGGAAAAATACTTGGAAGAGCAGCCGGTTTCTGCCGATGTGCTTTACAGGGCGATAAGGAAAGCAACGCTCAAGCTGCAATTGGTACCTGTACTCTGTGGTAGCGCCTTTAAGAATAAAGGAGTACAGCCCCTGATTGATGCAGTGATTGCCTATTTACCATCGCCTCTGGATGTGCCACCGATGGAAGGGCTCAACAGTAATGACGAGGTTGAGACCCGCACGGCAAGCGAAGCAGAAAATTTCTGCGCATTGGCCTTTAAAATTGTCTCGGACTCTTTTGTTGGAAACCTGGCATTTATCAGGGTTTATTCCGGAGTCCTGAAGGTTGGCAGTCGGGTTTTTAATCCGGGAAAAAGAAAAAAAGAAAAGATTACCCGGATTGTAAAGCTGCATGCCAATAAACGGGAAGATGTGCAGACAATTGCTGCCGGAGACATAGGGGCTCTTGTCGGACTGCGCTTTACCACAACCGGAGACACCCTCTGTCAATCAGGGGATTCAATTCGGCTTGAGACCATAGACTTTCCGGAACCGGTTATATCCATAGCCATTGAGCCGAAAAGCAAGGCGGATGAGGATAAGCTTCGAGAGAGCCTTGACAAGATAGCAACGGAAGACCCGTCGTTTCATGTAAAGACGGATGAAGACAGTGGCCAGACAATAATTTCAGGCATGGGTGAACTTCACCTCGAAATAATTGTTGATCGCTTGATACGAGAGTTTAAGGTGGCAGCCAATATTGGCAAACCGCAGGTAGCCTATAAAGAAAGTATAGAGGCTACAGCAAAAGCTGAAGGGAAATTCGAACATCTGGCTGCAGGGAAACAGCAATATGGCCATGTATGGCTTGAGCTTGAGCCGGCAGAACGAGGGGCAGGATTTACTTTCGAGGGTCGTATCACCGCTGAACAGGTTCCGGTGCAGTTTCTGGAGGCCATCGAGCAAGGAGTGAAGGATAGTCTTGATTCAGGCCCTCTGATAGGTTTTCCGCTGGTGGATCTGAAAGTGGCACTGGTAGACGGCTCTTACCACGATGAAGACTCTACTGGAATGGCCTTTGGGGTTGCATCAACCATGGCCATGAGAAAAGGGGCAACTGAAGCGAGCCCCATACTTCTTGAGCCTCTAATGGATCTTGAAGTGATTGTGCCCGAGGAATATCTCGGTGATGTGATGAGTGATCTCACTTCTAAGCGCGCTAAAATAAACGGTGTTGAGAGCAGAAAGAATTATCAGGTTGTAAAGGCACATGTGCCTCTGGCTGAAATGTTTGGTTACTCAACAGATTTACGATCAGCCACCCAGGGTAGAGCGACTTTCACCATGCAGTTTATTGCGTATGACCGGGTGCCAGAGAAAAAAGCAGTAGCTATCATCCACCGGATACGGGGGATTTGATATAAGAACAGAAAGATACTAAGGGAATTTAGGAAATTTTATAACAGTAATAAGATATTTGAGTATTAGAATTGGGGGTATAGAAAATGGCAAAGCAGAAATTTGAGCGAAATAAACCGCATGTAAACGTAGGAACGATTGGTCATATTGATCATGGCAAGACTACGTTGACCGCCGCAATCACTCGTGTATTGTCGACCAAGGGTCAGGCAAGCTTTACAGCCTTTGATGAGATTGATAAGGCTCCTGAAGAGAAAGAGCGCGGTATTACAATAGCAACAGCGCATGTAGAGTATGAGACAGCCAATCGTCATTATGCCCATGTTGATTGTCCCGGTCATGCTGACTACATTAAGAACATGATCACGGGTGCAGCACAGATGGACGGCGCGATCCTGGTAGTAGGAGCAGATGATGGTCCTATGCCCCAGACCCGTGAGCACATCCTGCTTGCCCGTCAGGTAGGTGTTCCTGCGATGGTTGTTTTTTTAAACAAGTGCGACATGGTAGACGACCCGGAACTGATCGAGCTTGTTGATATGGAGCTTCGTGAGCTTTTAGACAAGTATGAGTTTCCAGGCGACGACACACCGATCATCCAGGGCAGTGCTTTAAAGGCTTTGGAGAATCCTGAAGACGAGGCAGCGACGAAGTGCATCTGGGATTTGATGGAAGCGGTTGACACATTTATTCCTGAGCCTCAGCGTGATGTAGATAAGCCATTTTTGATGCCAGTAGAGGATGTTTTCTCCATTTCCGGCCGCGGTACAGTTGCGACAGGCCGCGTCGAGCGGGGTGTGATCAAAGTAGGAGAGGAAGTGGAGATAGTCGGCATCAAGGATACCCAGAAGACCACATGTACCGGAGTTGAGATGTTCCGTAAGCTTTTGGATCAGGGCCAGGCAGGTGACAACATCGGTGCGCTTCTTCGTGGTGTCAAACGTGAGGATATTGAGCGCGGCCAGGTATTGGCAAAACCTGGTTCCATCACTCCGCATACGAAGTTCAAGGCCGAGGGTTATATTCTGACAAAAGAGGAAGGTGGTCGTCATACACCGTTCTTTAATGGATATCGTCCCCAGTTTTACTTCCGTACAACGGACGTGACTGGAATCGTAACATTGCCTGAGGGCGTAGAGATGGTAATGCCCGGCGATAATATATCGTTCACAGGCACCCTGATCACCCCGATTGCCATGGAAAAAGAGCTTCGTTTTGCAATCCGTGAAGGCGGCCGTACCGTTGGTGCAGGCGTTATCAGCGAAATTATCGAATAGGAAAAGAAACGATCATGGTTACAACCGACAAAATCAGAATTAAGCTGAAGGGATATGATCATAAGTTGCTTGATCAGTCTACCAGGGAAATTGTAGAGACGGCAAAGCGAACCGGGGCTACCGTAGCCGGGCCGATACCCATGCCGACGACAATTAACAAGTATTGTGTTCTACGTTCACCACATGTGGATAAGAAATCCAGGGAACAATTTGAAATGCGGACCCATCGTCGGTTGCTTGATATTCTGGAGCCGACCCAGCAGACCATAGACTCCCTGATGAAGTTGGAACTGTCCGCTGGCGTTGATGTAGAGATTAAACTGCCATAATTATTGGAAGTGTTTTTTGGGGCATGAGATAAGCATATCTACCCCTGTTGTTAATCAGTTAAATTTAAAGAAATGAGTGTACAGTACAATGCCGAATACAATGGGATTGCTGGGTAAGAAAATTGGAATGACCAGAGTCTACTCTGAGCAGGGGCAGGCTATACCTGTAACAGTTATAGAGGCAGGTCCATGTGTGGTTCTTCAGAAAAAAACCGAGACCAAGGAAGGTTATAATGCCATCCAGGTCGGTTTTGGACCCAAGAAGGAATCACGGCTGAATAAACCCGAGGCAGGGCATGCCAAGGCTGCCGCTAAGGGTGGATTTTATCACATCAAAGAGTTCAGGATCATGGATCCCGAAGCCTATGAGGTGGGCCAGGAAATTCAGCTTGCCGAGATGTTCAAGATTGGAGATGAAATCCATATCAGTGGCAAGAGCAAGGGGCGTGGGTTCCAGGGTGTTGTAAGGCGCTACGGTTTCAGGGGTGGCTGCAAGACCCATGGTTCGAATTTTCACAGGCGTCCAGGTTCTATCGGAACTTCCGCCACACCCAGCCGTGTTGTTAAAGGCAAGAAAATGCCCGGTCGCATGGGTAATCAACTTTTAACAAATAAGAACCTGACCATAATTGATGTTCGTGCTGATGAAAACATCATGCTGGTCAAGGGATCTGTCCCGGGTGCCAAAGAGGGACTTCTGCAGATCTATATTAAATAAAGTTTTAGTCGCTTAGAAGCGGCTGTTTGAGGAGAACTCAAAATGGCAGTAACAGAGGTATACAATACCGATAATAAAAAAGTTGGAGAGGTCGAATTGAATGATGCCCTCTTTGGACTTGAGGTCAAAAAGCA
>SDWK01000493.1 GCA_004195335.1 Shewanella sp. | reverse complement strand
CTTTATTAACCTGTCAATTGTTCCTGCTCACGCTTATAACTCTCATTATGGCCAAATGCCGATTGGCAGCGGGCCATTTGAACTCGTTCGTTGGGATAAAGGGCAACAGTTAATTGTTAAAGTGAACCCATATTATTACGGGAAGAAGCCATTTTTTGACAAGCTGATCATCGTATTTAGCGATGAGGACAGCCGCTATTCACGTTTAATTTCCGGCCAATTGGATCTGGCGGCCATAGCGCCGCGCTACGCACAGGCTTTGCCTGCCGATTTTAAACTCTGGAGCCTCGAGTCGGTGGATAATCGCGGGATCTCTTGGCCTATGGTGAATGTGCAAAATGCCGACATCGGCAATAATGTTACATCCCAATTCGCTATTCGTCAGGCCATCGATAGGGTGATAAATCGTGATGTGCTCGTGCATCAATTACTCGATGGTCATGCTACTGCGGCCTATTCTATTGCCGACGGCTTGCCCTGGGGCCCCCTCGATATCCAAACACAGGCATCTCCCGATAAGCAACTGTTTGGGGCTATTGAGATACTCGAGCAATCGGGTTGGCAACTTATCGATGGCATACGGCAAAAGCAGGGTCTGAAGGCGAGCATGATGCTTTATTACCTTGCTGGTGACAGTATTCGTGAGCAGTTGGCATTAACTGTAGCGCAGATGGTAAAGCCCTTAGGAATAGAGATACATCCGAGGGGGGACAGTTGGGAGAACATCTATAAGCATATGCATAACCAACCTGTGTTGTTTGGTTTCGGTAGCCATTCTAGCAGCGAAGTCAGATTTGTGCATCACAGCCAATATCGGGGCATGGATTACTATAATGCGGGTTATTACGCTAATGCCGAATTAGATGCCGTGCTCGACAATGCGCAACACGCCGCTTCATGGCAGGAGTCATTGCCATACTGGAGACACGCTCAGGCGTTGATACGTCAGGATCTTCCCTGGACCTGGTTGGTGAACCTTAGGCACCTCTACGCGGCAAATCGCTGTCTCGATCTCGCAGAGCCGGGAATCGAACCCCATGGGCATGGATGGCCGTTAGCCAATAATATCAGCCAGTGGCGTTGGACATGTCAGTAAACTCTCCATTAATGATGAGGTCTCGCTCATTGTTGGCGACAGGTTTAAGATTGGCACTGCAACTGCTCCTAGTGGTGCTGTTAGCCTACCTATTGCTTGCTTGGTCCCCGCTTGATCCAATTAACAGTTATTTGAACGGTAATCTTTTCGGGATTTCAGTCGAACAGAAAGCGACGTTGATCCACTCTTTAGGTCTGGATCAATCTGTGGCTCAACGCATGTGGCACTGGCTGTGTGAGTTAGCTCAGGGAAATTTTGGTTTTTCACCGCTCTATCAGCAGAGTGTGTTCGATATCATTAAGGAACGCCTTCCTATCTCTTTGCTGCTCATTGGCTTGAGTTGGCTCTGTTCACTGATTTTTGGCTATGGTTTAGGTTTGTTGGCTGGACTCTATCAGGGTCGCTGGCCCGACAGGTTTATCCGTAATGGTGCTTGGTTAGTCGCATGTATTCCCTCATTTTGGTTAGGCATGCTATTAATCAGTCTGTTTTCTGTAGGATTAAGTTTGACGCCTGTGTGTTGTGCTGCGCCGCTCGGGATGCAGTTTGGCGAACAAAGTTTGCTGAGTATGGCGCATCATCTCTTACTTCCTGTACTGACGTTGGCTCTGGTGCATATGGCGCCGATTGTGCTGCATACCCGAGAAAAGGTGATCGATGTGCTCGACAGTGATTTTGTCGAGTATTCACGGTTACATGGAGACAGCAAAGCCTCAGTCGTAGGCTATCACGTGATCAAAAATAGTTTATTGCCTGCTGTTGTACTGCATTTTGCCAGTTTTGCGGAGTTGTTCGGTGGCTCTATTCTTGCTGAGACGGTGTTTAACTTCCCCGGATTAGGTTCAACGCTGGTGAAAGCCGGATTGGCAAATGACACCGCCTTATTGATGGGTTGTACCTTGATATCTGCGGTTTTAGTCTTTATCGGAAATCTGGCTGCCAATGGCCTCTCTAAATTTCTGTTGGCCGGAGAGAATAGATGAAAAAAGTCTTTACTCAGCCGACAGTGCTTGCGTTGTCACTGTGCCTGTTAGCCTTGATACTTTTGGCCGGATTTTGGCCATCGTCGGGCTCAGAGCTTTCCTTGCTTGAAAAAAATTTGCCGCCGTCACTCAATCACCTGTTTGGTACCGATTGGCTGGGACGGGATCTCTTCAGTCGTAGCCTCAAGGCGTTGCTGGCCAGCTTCTATACCGGTGGGCTCGCCGTGACGTTAAGTTGTTCTATCGCCTTGTTGTTAGCCATGTTCGCTCAGGTCAATTGCGCCGCTCGTTGGTGTGTGGATCTGCTGGTGGATGTGTTTATGTCTTTGCCTCACCTCTTGTTGCTTATTCTCTTGGCGTTAGTCTTTGGTGGAGGGGCACAACATGGTTTAATCATGGCCATTGCCTTGAGTCACTGGCCCAGACTGACAAGACTGCTTCGATTCGAGATGCAGGCTATCAATAATGCCCCCTATTTTCAGTTGGCGAAACAGTTCGGTCAATCGCCCCTGACAGTGATAAGGCGTCACATGTTGCCTCATGTGATCCCACAATGGTTAGTGGGGGGAATGTTATTGTTTCCCCATGCATTAACCCATATGGCAGCACTGACATTCTTAGGATTTGGCCTGGATCCGGTAAACCCTTCCATGGGAGCATTGCTATCCCAAGCCAGCCAATACCTGCTGACGGGTCATTGGTGGTTAGCCTTATGTCCGGGAGGATTATTGCTCATCTGCCTGCTTATCTTGTCTTACATTGCTAACGCCTTCATTACTGCGTTGCGCCAAGGTCCCCAAACCCATGTGTCCGGAGGTGAGTTTGCTTAAGGTTAATGGGTTATCGATTCACTCAGAAGAGATGAATTTGCTGTCACCCCTGAGTTTCGAGTTAACAGCGGGTCAATTAACCGGGGTGATTGGTGCCAGTGGCAGTGGTAAAAGCCTGTTGGCGCAAGCATTGCTCGGCAGTGCCCCTCGCGGTTTCACGCTTTCGGGAGAGGTCAGTTTACCCCAAGGCAAACGGGTCGCTTTGTCGGCGCAGTCGGCAAGTGTACTGGACCCGTTGCGTACGGTTATCTCACAGTTAATGCGGCGTTTATCCCCTGGGACAAGTAAGAGAAACGCTCCGTTGCCGGTTAGTCGGAAGATCGCCGCCTGTTATCCACATCAACTCTCCGGGGGAATGACGAAAAAAGCGCTATTGGCACAAGCTAGCTGGCAGCAAACTGCCTTTATTGTTGCCGATGAGCCATGTTGTGGGTTAGACGCTTTCAGCGCGACTGAGCTCTATCGGTATCTGGCAAAGCTTGCGTCTGAAGAGCGTCGAGGTGTGCTGGTGATCAGCCACAACCTTAAGCACTTGCTGACGGTAGCCGATGATATTTTAGTGCTAAAAGAGGGGCGATTAGTGGAGAAAACGACCCCAGAGAAGATATTCATGGGATTGTGCGCGCCTTATACTTATGCGCTTTGGCAGGCCATTCCCGGTAACTGGAGGCCAGATGCTGCAGTTGCGTAACGCGGGTTTAAATTACGGCAATACTCAAATCCGTTTTCCCGACCTCACTCTTAAACCGGGGCAAAGATTGGGGTTATTTGGTCCCAGTGGGCTGGGGAAATCTTCGCTTGCTAAGGTGCTTGCCGGTATTGAACCTTTAAGTTATGGCGAATTAACCCTGCCTGATTTTTCTAAAGGGAGCGCTAATCCCGTGCAGTGGGTTATTCAGCAGAGTGAGTTTGCTTTTAATCCTCGCCTGTCGATTAAGCAATCACTGCGAGAGAGCTGGAGAAGTGATGATTTTATGGGTCTACTCGACCGTTATGGAGTCGACCCCCAATGGCTGAACAGGCGCCCTTCACAGGTATCAGGTGGTCAACTACAGCGGGTTAATTTGGTTCGAGCCTTGCTTCCATCGACCGAGTATTTGATCTGCGATGAGATAACGGCGCACCTTGATATGATCACTCAACAACAGATCTGGCAGGCACTGAGTGAGGAGGCCTATCAACGTAAACTCGGCCTGCTGGTTATTTCCCACGATGAAGACCTGCTTAATCTGGTCTGTGATGACGTGCTTCATTGGACTGCATAACCAGAGTTTCACCCCGTCTAGATAGCCACGCGGTGATCATTTAAGTTTGTCTAATCCTGAATAATTAGTGTCATAGCATATAAACCTCAGCAGTTCTAAGCCATAGCTCTGAATCATAGTGATAGTGCCAAACAATGTAATGATGGCCGCTGTCTTCGACAATACTTGCTTCCACGACTTCCTTACAAGACCTCCTTCCAAGGGAAGTGCAATACCGCCCGCAGGGAATGAATGCAGCATATTTTCGAGCAAGTTCTCAAATTTTGATTTATGTTAAGCCGATAGGTTGAGTGTTGTTGGTTTTTTGAGCCATAATTATATGGACAGCGCTCCGTATTTTGGCTTTGCATGAAGTTAGGCAATGATGATGGTGAAATGGAGTTTCGATTGATGATTGTTGAACAGGATATCTCTAAAGTCCGTGTAGGCATGTATGTTTTGAAAATTACTTCGCCAAAAGGAAAGTTTCATCTGGTTAAGGCTCATTGGCTCGAAAGTGAGGGCATCATCGATGGATTAAAAAGAAAAGGAATTGAAAAAGTCCTTATCGATACCAGCAAGACCAAGGTGGTTGCCAAAATTGATAAAGCGCCTATCGCTCCTCTTCAGGGTAAAGTATTCAGACATAAATCCAGTTGGTCAGATAAACGTTTTCAGCAAGAAGTGGTTAAGGCCAAGCGAGTTTTCGATAAGTCTAAGGATATTCAAAGAAGACTGTTCCACGATGCAAGAAATGGGTGTCCTCTGGATTTGGGGCCTGTGAGTGATATCACCGATGAGTCTATCAATCTTATCTTCGATAATCCGGACGCACTTGCCTGCGTCATCAATATTCGGCATAAAGATGAATATCTGCTCGAGCATTCTGTAGCCGTATCTGTGTTGATCACCATCTTTGCTTTTTACTTAAAAATAGAAAAAGAGATGGTAAGGAAGTTGGCGGTGGGGGGCTTTTTACATGATGTCGGTAAGATTATGATCCCCGATCACATCTTAAATAAGCCGGGAAAACTGACTGACGATGAGTTTGAAGTGATGAAGTCCCACGCTCAGCACTCTATCGATACTATAGAAAGGACGCCGGATATCAGCGAACTGAGCCTCGAGGTGGCGAGACTTCATCATGAAAAGCTTAACGGTAA
This sequence comes from Shewanella sp., assembly GCA_004195335.1. Classification (GTDB taxonomy): domain Bacteria; phylum Pseudomonadota; class Gammaproteobacteria; order Enterobacterales; family Shewanellaceae; genus Shewanella. Next base: position 472 of record SDWK01000493.1, on the reverse strand, counting down.
AGGCTATCCTAAAGGCGTTTTAGCGGATGATATTTCAACATATGGTCGGATGATCTCTATCTGCGATATATTTGATGCGCTGACCTCGAACCGTTGTTACAAACAGGGGTATCCTCAGGTGAAGGCGTTCAATATCTTACGTGCGCTGGCAAAGAACAATGAGTTAGATGATGAGTTGGTCGATCTTTTTATCAAATGCATGGGGGTCTACCCAGTGGGGGCATTGGTTGAATTAGATTCAAATCGATTGGCCATCGTCGAGAGTCATAATCTTGAAGACCCTATCCGGCCGAGAGTTAAACCATTTTACTGCTTGCATCCGAATCATTTTGAAGTCGATAAAGATATCGATCTGGCCTCGACGACAGACGAGCTAATCGTTAAGTGTGTCACGGCCGATGATTACGATCTCGATATGGATCAAATCATTGCGTATCTGGCCAAAGAGGGATAAAAATCATTAAAAGTAATC
>SDWK01000486.1 GCA_004195335.1 Shewanella sp. | reverse complement strand
AGCTTGCTGTGTAGTAATGGTTTGTTTAGTGGAGCGGATAGAGGCGAAACGGTTTGATTTTGTCATATTGACCCCAGCGCAAAGCGCCTGAATATTTCATTCTGGGAATCTTAAACTTTTAAGTTCCCGGTAAGAGTGAACTTCACTACCGGGCAGATGCAAGTTTAACTTAAGTGAAAACCACTCTAGTAACTTAAGAGCGTCAACTTAAACAAAGTTAACTTGCAGTGTTTGCCCGGTAAAGGGAAACGACAATCATCAAATACTCCTTGGCTTAGCTGTTTTATTTTTTGATTAAAATATCAATCTGAATGTTAGTTTACTTGGTCATTCAACCAATGACTAATTTACCAATTTGCTTGACGATTGGCCAGTCACTCTCGACATAAGCGACAGAGAACTGCTGGGATTTGAGGCTGTTCTCACAGATATTAAGGAAAGGAATCTGGACTACGCAGAGCTGAAAAGCATACTCGCCGTCTGTGGCTTGCTCTGTGTCGGCGGCAAGTCACGGGAGTGAAAACCAGCACAAAGGTGGTCCTCCTAGTCGATTATTAGTTTCAACTCTAACCACCTTAAGTAAATGGGAAATAGGCATAAACAATGGCGTTAGAACACCTAACTGTTAATTAAGTGCACATTATGTTACGATAGCCCATCAAAAATTTGCTTCAATCCTATTATTTGCTAATAGGATTGCAATATTGCCGTCGTCTTCAATAACAGAAACACACCACCTAGTTTGAACTCTAACCATTGTTAGTGAAAGGCACGTGCGCAAAAAAACTCTAACCTCGAGCATGGAGCTCTTATGAAACGTATTATTTTAATTGGCGGCTTACTCCTTAGTAGCACAGCGTATCAAGCTGTTGCCGAAGAACATTGCGGTAAAGTCACTATCGCAGATATGAATTGGAGCTCTGCTTCATTAATCGCAAATGTTGATCGCTTTATTTTAGAACATGGTTACGGCTGCGAAGCTGAGCTGATCCCTGGCGATACTATGCCTACCAGCACCTCAATGGTTGAAAAAGGTGAGCCTGACATCGCCCCTGAAATCTGGAGCAACAGCGTCAAAGAGCTTATCGAACGAGGTGTCAGAGATAAACGCTTGGCTATCGCGGGTCATTCACTCTCTGATGGCGGTGAAGAAGGTTTCTGGGTCCCCCAATATATGGTCGACAAGGACCCCAGCCTGAAAACCATCGAGGGTATTATCGCCAAAGTGAAAACCTTTGAGCACCCAGAAGATCCTGACCGTGGCGCTTTTTATGGCTGCCCTGCGGGTTGGGGCTGCCAACTCTCTGCTGAAAACCTGTATCGTGCGCTTAAGCTAAGTGATGCCGGATTTGATCTTATCGATCCGGGTTCAGGAGCAGGTCTGGCAGGCTCCATCGCCCGTGCCTATGAGCGTGAAAAGCCTTGGTTTGGTTATTACTGGGCACCCACAGCGGTATTAGGTAAGTACAAAATGTCCAAGGTGGACTTTGGTAGCGGTATCGATGCCGACCATTTTCGCGACTGTATAGCTAAAGAAGAGTGCGCCGAGCCTAGGGTTACCATGTACCCATCGGCATTGGTACAAACGGTAACCACCACAGCTTTCGCTGAAAAATCAACAAAAGAATTCGAGTATCTTGCTAAACGCTCTCTGACCAATGCCCAGATGAACGGCTTGCTGGCTTGGATGGAAGACAACCAGGCTGACGGCAATATCGCTGCTGAGTACTTCCTGATGAATCATGAAGACACATGGCTTAAATGGGTTCCCGCCGATGTCGCCGCAAAGGTGAAAACAGCAATCGAAGCACTGTAAAGCGAAACAAAAAAGCGAGGCCTACCGGGTCTCGCAATTTTTGCCCCTCATCTAGATTATCCCGTGTAAAACACTATAGAGGTAGTAATGGCTGACTTTTCTTGGCTCAGCAAATTTCCGAAAATGGACCGTGCCACTTTATTGGAAATTCGTAAATATTTGGACGGCACCTTTCGGGACTTTTCCCGAGAGTATGGTGATGTAATCGAGTCTTTCTTCGATCCGCTGCTCGACTTTCTTATCTGGTTTGAAAAGCTGTTGGTGCAATCGCCCTGGTGGGCTGTATTGCTCTCAATTACCGCTTTGGTCTACCTCGCCAGTCGTTCATGGAAATTGTCCTTGAGCGTCATCGTTTCGTTTCTGCTTATCGGCTATTTCGGCATGTGGGAAGATACAATGCGCACCCTCAGTATCATTACCGTATGTACGCTATTAGCCATCGTATTGGGTGTGCCCATTGGGATCTTAATGGCCCGCAGTAATCGAACCCGCTCAATAGTGACGCCGATTTTGGATGTGATGCAAACCATGCCGGCCTTTGTGTATCTGATCCCCGTGGTCATGTTACTTGGCATTGGCAAGGTGCCCGGTGTTATTGCCGTGGTGATTTATGCCATTCCGCCCGTTATTCGTTTAACTAACCTCGGGATCCGTCTGGTAGACAAAGAAGTGCTAGAGGCCGCTACCGCCTACGGTGCGAGTCCGATGCAACGCTTGATGGGTGTGCAGTTACCACTGGCCTCTCCTACGATCATGGCGGGTATCAACCAGACCATTATGATGGCACTGGGGATGGTAGTTATCGCGTCGATGATTGGCGTCAAGGGCTTGGGTCAGCCCGTGCTCAAGTCGATCACCAACCAGTATTTTACCCTTGGACTCTTTAACGGCTTGGCCATCGTCGCCTTGGCCATCATTTTTGATCGTGCCACCCAAGCCTACGCCAAGCGAACTCAGAAACACACCCAGGGTGGAAATCATGTCTAACGAATCAAAAACTCAGCCACTCATTCAGATTAGGGATCTCTATAAGGTCTTTGGCAAGAAGCCAGCCAACGTCATGCCTATGGTTAGAGAAGGTTTATCCAAGGATGAAATCCTGGCGAAAACCGGCCATACAGTGGGCCTTAAAGCCATCAATCTCGACATTCATCAAGGTGAAATCTTTGTGATTATGGGGCTGTCGGGGTCAGGTAAATCCACTTTGATCCGTCACTTCAATCGGCTCATAGACCCAACTGAAGGACAGATATTGGTTGAAGGCATAGATGTCATGAAACTGAATACCAAAGAGTTAGAGCAATTTCGTCGTAATAAAATGGCGATGGTGTTTCAACGCTTTGGTTTAATGCCCCACCGAACCGTACTGGAAAATGCCGCCTATGGTCTCAGTGTACAAGGGGTAGACAAAACCACAAGAAATGCCAAGGCCACCCAATGGCTTGAAACCGTCGGTCTAGCTGGATATGAAGAGCAATACCCTTCTCAACTTTCCGGTGGTCAGCAGCAGCGCGTCGGCCTAGCAAGAGCCCTGTGTACCGATGCAGAAATTCTACTGATGGATGAGGCTTTCTCGGCGCTGGACCCCTTGATACGTAGTGAAATGCAAGATCAACTAATTGAGCTGCAAAAAGAGCTACATAAAACCATCATTTTCATTACCCATGATCTCGATGAAGCATTACGAATTGGCGACAGGATCGCGATCCTCAAGGACGGCAATCTGATTCAGGTGGGTGAGCCCGTTGATATCTTGCTCAACCCTGCCGACGACTACGTGGAAGCCTTCGTAAAAGATGTAAACCGTCCGCGAGCTCTGACCGTCGAGACGGTCATGAAGCCCCCCGCATATCGTCTAACCGCCGACACGATTGGTGAAGCACTCAAACAGATGAAGCGTATCCCGGCTAACTATGCCTATTACGTTACCGATGAGGGTTTTCAGGGCGTTGTGTGCCAAGAAGCACTAGAAGATGCCGTAAAGACAGATAAAGATGCACCTATGGAAGACTTCAAGGTCGAGGAGATGACCCCGATATCACCAGATGATCTGCTTGAAAGTATTATTCCGACCACAATGGAATCAGACTTTCCCCTACCTGTTGTTGACTCTGATGGTGACTTGCAGGGCGAGCTTTCCCGATCTCATCTGGCCGAAGTGCTATCGGACTTCTACGCCAGTGGAGATGACGCAGACGAAGACGACAGCAACAACACTAAACAAATTAATCAAGATAATAAGGAAGAATGATGATCCGCAAGACACTTGCAGCCACCTGTATAACCCTGGCGCTGGCCGCTAATGCCAATGCCGCGCAGATGAACGAAGAGCTAGATGCGCTTAAAGCCCGCATCGAGCAATTGGAATCCGAGCAGACACCAGTAATAGAAGAAAAGGAAAACGCCGTAAAATTTGGCGGTGCAGCACGTTTCCAGTACTCCTATGAAGACTATGATGTTGATAATAAGGACCGTGGTGGTGATTTTGACTTCGACGTATTCCGCATCGATGTTAATGGTAACGTCGATGACGTTATTTTTTCTGCCCAGTACCGCTGGCACCAGTACATGGATGTCATTCACCATGCCTGGGTCGGTTACAACTTCGATGAAAAGCAACAAGCTAAAATTGGTATAACTCAGGTGCCTTTCGGTATTTTGACCTGGGCATCCAACAGCTTCTTCTTCAGCTCTAACTTCTATACCGGGTTGGAAGACGACTACGATATGGGTCTGAATTACACCTATAACGGCGATGCTAACCGCCTGGATCTGGCCTTCTACAAAAATGACGAACTGGGTGGTCTTGACGGGTATGTCTCTGACCGTAGCGAGCGTTATTCCTACGATGTTGTCGGTGTTCGTTTAGCAGGCGAAGGGATCTACGACGCCCCAAGCGATGGCAAGGCTGCGGGTGAAACCAACACTCTCAACGCACGTTATGCTCACAACTTGGCGTTCGGTGATGTTGCCGTTGAGCTGGGCCTATCTGCTCAGGCCGGTCAACTTGAAATTCAAGACGGTACCGATGGCGATCACGTGGCAGCAGCACTGCATAGTGTGATCAACTATGACCGTTGGAACGTTAAGTTGCAGCTGACCGACTACACGTACGATGTCGATGGTATGGATGTTGAACGCATGGTCGTGGGCGCCTATGCCTTCTATGACTCTATCCCAGCAGAAGCCACCAGCTACGTGGCCAACGTGGCTTACAGTCTACCTGTTAGCATGGGGCCGATTTCAAACCTGACTTTCTATAATGATTATTCGCTTGTCACCGACAAGCCCGGCGTTCAGGAAGACACCTTTATGAACGTCACTGGCGTCGCCATAACGGCTGGCGGCCTATACACCTACGTCGACTTTGTTGTCGCCGAGAACCAGCCCTTTATCGGTGGCTCTATGGTCGGTGACGGTGAGATCAACAAACGCCTGAACATTAACTTCGGTTACTATTTCTAATAGTGAAAATGAAGTCCTGATCCGGTGAAATTGATACCTGATAAACCCAAGCCTGCTTAACAGGCAGCAAAAAGCCCGCTTGTCGTAAGACGAGCGGGCTTTCTTTTATTAGGAGAGTTTATGGATAAGAAAACTTAGCCAACTCACGAAACCTGATATTGCTGAGCTTCATAGTAAACACTAACGTCTATGACAGATGTTGTAACCACCAGCGTAACCGTTCTATATAGGCAGCACGACAGATCAACTCATCAAGCTATTGCCCAAAAACAAAAGTCCTTCACGATTCCTCTTTAATCGCCGGTACGTAAATGAATCCAACGCCCTTCGGCAACTTCCAACGGGGACAAGTTGCAGCCCGAACCTTCGTTTGTATTTAATTACTATTCTCTACATGTTTCCATATTGCATTACACAGCTCATTTAACTCATCAGTTAACTTCCAATCCTCGGTTTTCATGAACTCAACGGCTGTATGGCAAAACTTCACTTTATTTTTGCCTCAAGCAACGCG
>SDWK01000481.1 GCA_004195335.1 Shewanella sp. | reverse complement strand
TTACACAGCTCATTTAACTCATCAGTTAACTTCCAATCCTCGGTTTTCATGAACTCAACGGCTGTATGGCAAAACTTCACTTTATCTTTCATTATTCCGCTTTATCTTCAAAGAATTTACGTTCTGGCTTTGCAGCCACTCCAACGACAAAGCCTTCTAAAAAGCATCTTTAATATGGTTTGAAAAGATTACTCTCAACAACCTGCTTTTTCCTGAGTTATTGGGTTCTATAAATAAATTAAGCGGCTTTACCTTGTATATGCACCATTCATTATAATCCTCATCTACAACTTCAAAATGATTCGACAAAGGTACTGCAAACTTGAGTCTATTAATTATTTGAGCGTATTCAATTTCTTTTTCGGAAGCAGAAGACATATCAGAGATACTTATAAGGCATTGTTGTTAACAATCAAACCATAGAGCAATGAGACGTAAAGGCTTATCTTCATTCAATAATTTTTAACCAAATAAACTAAAATCGAAGAGATAAATAACTAGGTGCAAATGAGCTCGAGGACTTCGATTTCAAGGCGAGATTTCACTAGGTGAAACTCTTCGAGCGAGAGGCATGGATGCCGAACTGGCTTTTAAACAGGGAGGTTGTTTGAAACCACAGAGCGCACAGGGCCGAAAATGTTCCCTACATTTTTCGGCATTTCCACCATCCATGGCGGTCAGACATATTCACCGTGTCACAGAAGTGTTTGCACATTAGCTCACCGCAGGTGATAAGTAACATCGAAGCCAGATGTTCAATTAAGCGATATAAACAACAAACGCCGCCAAAAGCTAAACAAAAAAACAGAGATTAGAGGCTGAACTCGTCCCCGTTTTTGTGTAAAATCTCCTCTTTCGTCCGCTGAATAAGCCTAACTATGACACAGACACTATTTTATCTTATGCCAACTGAGCCTCGCAGCTCGGGAACGGCACTAGAGCAAATGTTTCACTTGGCTTGTGAACTGGCTCAGCAGGCATTTATGAAGCAGCAACTGGTTTATTTTCATTGCCAGGATAGAGAGCAGGCTTATGCCATCGATGAACTTTTATGGCAGTTTGAACCGCAATCTTTCGTTCCCCATAATTTGAAAGGGGAAGGGCCTACCACAGGTGCTCCCGTTGAAATAGGCTTTGATACGTTAGGGCCCAATAAAAATCGCCATCTTCTGATTAATCTTGCAGACCAAGTACCCTCATTTGCGGTAAACTTTGGCCAAGTTATCGATTTCGTTGCCAACGATACCGACCATAAAACGATCGCCCGCGATCGCTATCGGCAGTATCGAAGCCTGGGAGTTACATTGAACACTCAGGATTTAGCAAAACAACCACTAATTTAGTTTGAGAAGCACACGCTCCCATGGAAAAAACATACAATCCGCAGTCGATCGAACAGTCTCTCTACCAAAGCTGGGAAGAGAAAGGTTATTTCAAGCCACATGGCGATGAGTCGCAGGGCAACTATTGCATCATGATCCCGCCACCGAATGTGACGGGTAGTCTGCATATGGGCCATGCCTTCCAAGATACCATTATGGATACCTTGACTCGTTATCAGCGTATGAAGGGCAAAAACACCCTTTGGCAGGTCGGCACCGATCACGCTGGTATCGCAACTCAGATGTTGGTTGAGCGTAAAGTGGCTGCCGAAGAGGGCAAGACACGCCATGATCTCGGTCGTGAAACGTTTATCGACCGTATCTGGGATTGGAAGAAGGAATCTGGCGGTACCATCACTAAGCAGTTACGTCGTCTTGGCGCATCAGTTGATTGGGATCGCGAGCGTTTCACCATGGACGAAGGCATGTCTGAAGCGGTACAAGAAGTCTTTGTTCGCTTGTATGAAGATGACCTCATCTATCGCGGTAAGCGTCTGGTGAACTGGGACCCTGCCCTGCATACCGCAATCTCTGATCTCGAAGTTGAGAATAAAGAGAAGCAAGGTAGCATGTGGCATTTCCGCTACCCGCTAGCCGAAGGTGCATTGACAAGTGACGGCAAAGATTACTTAGAGATCGCCACCACGCGTCCTGAGACCATGTTAGGTGACAGCGCCGTGGCGGTTCACCCTGAAGATGAGCGCTACGCCTCATTGATTGGTAAGTTTATTCTTCTGCCAATTGTTAACCGTCTTATTCCAATCGTGGCCGATGATTATGTCGATATGGAGTTCGGTACTGGTTGTGTGAAGATCACCCCAGCTCACGACTTTAACGATTACGAAGTCGGTAAACGCCACGCGTTGCCAATGTATAACATATTAACCTTCGATGCGGCGATCCGATCAAATGCTGAAATCGTCAACACAGATGGCACCAGCAACACAGATTTAGATAGCAGTCTGCCGATGCGTTATGTCGGTCTAGATCGCTTCAAGGCACGTACAGCCATTGTTGCAGAGTTCGAAACCCTTGGCCTGCTGGGCAAGATCGACCCACATGGACTAAAAGTGCCTTATGGCGATCGCTCTGGTGTGGTGATTGAGCCACTATTGACCGACCAATGGTATGTATCCGTTGCTCCTATGGCTAAAACAGCGATGGAAGCGGTTGATAACGGCGACATCAAGTTTGTACCACAGCAATATGAGAACATGTACAACTCTTGGATGCGTGATATTAACGACTGGTGTATCTCACGTCAGCTTTGGTGGGGACATCGTATCCCAGCTTGGTACGATGAAGCCGGTAAAGTGTATGTAGGACGTGATGAAGCCGAAGTTCGTGCTAAGCACAGCTTGGATGATTCTGTTGTTTTACGCCAAGACAACGACGTACTAGATACCTGGTTCAGCTCTGCCTTATGGACCTTCTCTACACTGGGCTGGCCTAAAGATACCGCTGAGCTTAAAGCCTTCCACCCAACTGATGTGTTGGTCACCGGTTTTGACATCATCTTCTTCTGGGTTGCCCGTATGATCATGATGACCATGCACTTCATCAAAGATGAAAATGGCAAGCCACAGGTGCCATTCAAGACGGTTTATGTTACTGGTCTTATCCGTGATGAAGTCGGTAATAAGATGTCTAAATCCAAAGGGAACGTACTCGACCCATTGGATATGATTGACGGTATCGATCTTGAGTCTTTGGTTGCTAAGCGTACCGGCAACATGATGCAGCCAAAGCTTGCTGCAAAAATTGAAAAGAGCACTCGTAAAGAGTTTGCCGATGGCATCGAAGCTCATGGTACCGATGCATTGCGTTTCACCCTTGCCTCTATGGCATCGACTGGTCGTGATATCAGCTGGGACATGAAGCGTCTCGATGGTTACCGTAGTTTCTGTAACAAGATCTGGAACGCATCACGTTATGTGTTGATGAACACCGAAGTTCAGTCTGATGATGCCGACTCTTCACAAGAGAGTGAAGTCGCAGGCGAGCCATTAGATTGCGGTCAGATCTTGGTTGACGGTAAGCCGGGTGAGATGGAGCTATCGATTGCCGATCGCTGGATTATCGGTCTGTTCAATGAAACCGTTAAAGCCTACGACGAACACATGGAAAACTACCGTTTCGATTTAGCGGCAAACACCATCTATGAGTTCACCTGGAACCAGTTCTGTGACTGGTACTTAGAGCTGACTAAACCTGTGATGCAAAGTGGCACTGAGGCTCAGCTTCGCGGTACACGTCACACCTTAGTGACTGTACTCGAGAAGATGCAGCGTCTGATGCACCCAATGATGCCTTATATCACTGAGACCATCTGGAAACGTGTTCAGCCACTCGCTGGCGTCACTGGTGATACGCTGATGTTGGCCGAGTTCCCTCAATATCAAGCAGACAAAGTCGATGCCGAGGCGATGGAAGATCTCGAGTGGGTTAAGCAAGTGATCACTGCGGTACGTAACATTCGCGCTGAGCTTAACATCGCACCCTCTAAGCCGCTTAATGCATTGCTACGTGGCGTGAGCGACAAAGACAGAGCGCGTCTTGAAGCGAACCAGACCTTCTTCACCACGCTGGCAAAACTTGAGACGATCACCATTATGGCTGAAGACGATGTCGCCCCGATGTCGACCACTCAGTTGATTGGTGATATGGAGCTGTTAATCCCAATGGCGGGTCTTATCGATGTGGCTAAAGAAGTCGCTCGTATCGACAAGTTACTCGAAAAAGCGGCCGGTGAGTTTAAGCGTATCGAAGGTAAGCTTTCTAACCAAGGTTTCGTGGCTAAGGCGCCAGCTGCCGTGATTGAGAAAGAGCGTGCTAAGCAAGCCGAGTACCAACGCGATATCGAGAAGCTAACCGAGCAGAAAGCGGAACTCGCTAAGCTTGAAGGTTAAAAGAAGCTGTAAGTCTTGAGCTGTAAGTCCTGATTTGTAGGCCTTAGGTTCAAGATAGAGCTAAGAAGGGCAGTCTAATGACTGCCCTTCTTATTTTCTAGCCTAACTAGCACAAGTAAAACGGTGGGTTCATTGCTAACCAGCAATGTCATCTCGTTGCTAGATTAGACAGCCTTATCCGTTTCATCTCTTATCACTGCACTTTCTTGCTGCTTCTCTAGTTTGACTAACCTTGTGTATACATCAACGGCAATCACAATAATTAGCGAGAAAAGGCTAAATAATGCTATAAAAATCGAACTGAGATGCCCATAAGTGAATGGGTTATCCATATCAGGCTTAGCCAATAAAATTCCAAAAAATGCCCAAGGCACTATGGTTAAAAATATCTTTTTGGGTAAAGATTTCATCTTCACACTCCTTGCTAACTATTTAAATCCCGTCTCTTGCCCACATAACACATTTTAAGCTTGAAGGTTAATAAATAGCTGTAAGTCTTGGGTTGTAAGCCCCGATTTATAGGCCTTAGGTTCAAGATAGAGCAAAGAAAGGGCAGTCTAATGACTGCCCTTCTTATTTTCTAGCCTGAGTAGCACGAGTAAAACGGTGGGTTCATTGCTAACCAGCAATGTCATCTCGTCGCTAGATTAGACGGCCTTATCCGTTTCATCTCTTGTCACTGCACTTTCTTGCAGCTTCTCTAGTTTTACTAACCTTGTGTATACATCAACGGCAATCACAAAAATTAGCGAGAAAAGGCTAAGTAATGCTATGAAAATCGAACTGAGATGCCCATAAGTGAATGGGTTATCCATATCTGGCTTAGCCAATAAAATCATGAGGAAAGCACTGACACCTAAGAAACAAAATATCTTTTTGGGCAAATATTTCATCTTCACACTCCTTGCTAACGATTTAAATCCCGTCTCTTGCCCACACAACACACATTTGCCTACTCTCCCAACCACCTGAATCAGCACCGACAAATCCGTGCTGATAATAATTCGTCACCCACTGCCAACGAGCACACCTTAATCCACCAGAATTATAGGTATCTCTACCAGTACCTCTTGAAGGGTCATCGGCTCCACTTTCTTCAGTACTAGAATAACACCGATTATAATTAGCTTCGGCTCTCTCGTAGGTTGCAGTGCACTGATCACCGGTATTTATCATATCTACAGTGGTATAACTCAAAGTAAGAACAGCAATCGAACAACCAGGAACATTACCAGGAACAAAACACGACAAAACAGCTGCGCTACTGACAATAAATGCCGCTTGAGACCCTTTAGAACATTCTTTCCATGTTTCATATCCATTATAACCATAATCCAACAAGGATTGCTCAAGCGCACAACTTGATATTTCTTCAGTATTTTCTGAAGAAATATCTATGGTACTTTTTAATAACTCAATATTATGGTCTCTTGGCTTAGATAATATGATTTCAGCATTTTCAGTCTCGACTAAAGTTGCAAACAGTAGATAATCATCATATATATCT
>SDWK01000222.1 GCA_004195335.1 Shewanella sp. | reverse complement strand
CAACATGGTCTTGTATGTTCCCTACATACTTAAGACATTTCCTCCATCCCTGGAGGTCAGATGTTGTGAATGCCTTTTATGCACGACTATATGGATGTAGGAGGTAGAGCGAAGCAGGATGCCAGAGCCGAGGAGCAATAAAGGGCCTTGTCTCAGAAGCACTAAATTCTCGCTGAGCGTTCACATCTTTATGCCGGTTGGTATAAATTATTGATTGACACTAAAGAGCTCGGGCTTTACTTTGATAGTGATGACATTACATAGCGTTCACTTTTTTACTTTCTTTTTTATTCCACCCATCTCGGGAGGCGGAATTTCGGTGTGAAAACGAAAGTGAAAATTCCAAAGCCTCCCACTAGGGAGGCTTTTTTGTAACAAAATTTGGTTAAGATATTGAGGACAGCATGAACAAACCACAGCCTTTGAACCATACACGTGAGCAGATAACCGCATTAGACAAAGATCTGTTGGCTCTTCTGGCTAAGCGGCGCGAATTAAGCCTCGATGTTGCTCGCAGTAAAGAGGTCGATATTCGGCCAATAAGAGATACTCAAAGAGAGAAAGAGTTGCTGGCCAGACTCGTCAAACAAGGACGCGAACAGGGGTTAGATGCACACTATGTCATCTCGCTCTATCAGAGTATTATCGAAGACTCGGTGCTTAACCAACAAGCTTATCTTCAAGGCCGTGCAAACCCAGACACTCAAAAACAACAATATTGTGTGGCTTATCTTGGTGCCAGAGGCTCCTACTCATTCCTAGCTGCGAATCGTTATTGCGATCGCCGTCAGGTCGACATGCAAGACCTAGGCTGCAAAAGCTTCGATGAGATTGTACAGGCGGTAGAGTCCGGCCATGCCGACTATGGGTTTTTGCCTATAGAAAACACATCATCGGGATCGATCAATGAAGTTTATGATGTACTTCAGCATACGAGTTTAGCCATCGTTGGTGAGACCACCATTGAAGTCGGCCACTGCCTTTTGGCCAAAGCGAGTAGCAATGTCAGTGAAATAAAAACGGTCTATGCTCATCCACAACCTATCAGTCAATGTAGCCGCTATCTCAGCCTGCATCCGGAGTTTAAACTTGAGTATTGCTCCAGCAGTGCAGAGGCGATGGAAAAGGTGATAGAAAATGATGATCCTTCAGTAGCAGCTATTGGCAGTGCCGAAGGCGGGGCACTCTATCAATTAGAAGCGATTGCCCAGGACTTAGCGAACCAAAAGATCAACCAAAGCCGTTTCATCGTCGTAGCCAGAAAAGCGATAGCGGTACCCGAGCAGCTTCCTGCAAAATCAACACTTATCATGGCTACTGGCCAGAAACCTGGTGCCTTAGTAGAAGCCTTATTAGTCCTGAAAGCCCATAACATTAATATGAGTAAACTCGAGTCTCGCCCTATTCCCGGTACCCCATGGGAAGAGATGTTTTACCTGGATCTCGATGCTAACCTCTCCAGTGAATCGATGCAGTCCGCATTAAAAGAGCTTGAACGTATCACCCGCTTCATCAAAGTATTAGGTTGTTACCCTTGCGAAACCGTTAGTCCTACTCAACTTTCAAATAGTCAGCTGATGATCGAGCCTGTTACCAGCCGCGCCGACCATGCCAGCGAGTTAATAGAACCGTCCCCTATCGCGACAAACAAGCAGCTGAGATATAGCAAAAAATACAAACAAGACTCGACCCGAATTACCAGTGGCCAATTGCAAGTCGGCGATAAGCAGTTCGGTGCAATCGCATTAATCTCACTACCACAAGATAGTGACCTCTACAGCCAGAAGGCGAAATCAATAAAAGAGGCAGGATTTCAGGCTGTTGTGCTGGAAGGTTTATCACGACAACAAGATACAACGGCCAATGTGCTCGAATTCAAAAAAGCGCTACATCAATTTGACCTCGAATGCATACTCTCAATCGAACATGAGGCCGAATTAAAACTTGCAACTGAGCATGGCAGCATTTTACTTGTGACGGGAAAGCAGATGAATAATCAAGCCCTGCTTAAACGTATCGGATCCTTACATATTCCTGTGATTTTAGAGCGAAATACCATGGCGAGTGTCGAAGAGTTCTTAGGGGCTGCCGAGAGTATTTTGGAACAAGGAAATCAGCAAGTTATCTTATGTGAGTCGGGTGTCAGAACCTTTAATGATTCAGATAAGCCATCACTGGATTTAGCCGCCTTAGTGGACATAAAAATGATAAGCCACTTGCCAATACTCGTTAACCCAAGTTATGCATCGACTGCAGAGACTCTCTCTTCACACGCTAAAGCGGCAAAGCACCTTAGCGCCGATGGCTTAATACTCAATTTTTCATCGACCACCGATAGTTTTACAGAAGAACTCGCGGCCAATGGAGAGCTCCTCAGAAGCCTCTATCAGTAATACCAATTACATTAAGCCCCTCAGGGTTTTCAATTCAAGGCGCATTGATGAATAAATGGCTACCCCCTTTTAAATCAATGCAAAGCAGAAGTGGCAATCCTGAGGCGCTCACATAGTACGGGTTGCAAAGCCCTTTATGCTGCGTTGAATGCTTTCGATATACGACTAAAAGGATTTAGGAGGTAGGGCGAAGCAGGATGCCAGAGCCGAGAATAACTATTAGTTTCAATCATCCAATAACCACATGGATGTGGCGTATGTCTATATTGCACGACTATATGGATATAGGAGGTAGAGTAACGCATGGAGCCGTTACCGAGGAGCAATATATAGACCTTGCCTACAGAGCTTTGAACTCCCGCTGAATGGTCAGATATTTAGTGCCATTGGTATAATCGGGCCATAAAAAAGAGGACTGCATAGTCCACTTTTTTAATGCGTCTAATCGTTAGGACGCTATACGGCAACACCATCGGTTAAATTCAACCAACCTTTCAATATTCGATGGCAGAACCAAAGTGTAGCAACTACATAAATTATCGCACTCAGCCAAATTTGTGATAAAGAAAAACCCACCCCTCCCAACACCATAAAACCGATTGTCGAGCGCCTCTGCCAGCTAAGGTGAGAGCTCACTAGTGCGCCTGCGGAGGAAGACTTCTGGCCAAGGTTAATAATAAGCCCTAATAGGGTCGGCAGGAAAAGAAGCGGAAAAGCGGTCATTAACGCATACAATAGATGCGCTAAGCTTGGATCGTCTATGGCTAGTCTCTGAGAGGTTGTCGATATCATAGATAAGCTCCAAAGTGACAAGGTATGCAAAAAATCAGATAACACTCATCTTTAACAATACGTTGTCACTGGCCATAGCGCAAATCTACAGATAGAAAATACTTAATACTTTACAAGGCTAGCGAGATATCCGACTTCATTTTTGTAGAGCAAGCAAGTACATAACCTTGTGCAATTTCATCAGGTGTCAGTGTCATTTGACTGCTGGATTCGGTCTCGCCCTCTAGTACCTGACACTTACATGCCCCACAAACACCGGAACGGCAAGCAGCTATGATGGGTAACCCTTCGGCTTCAATCCCTTCGAGTAGGCTCTGCTCTTGGCTCATGCTTCTGCGACGTTCGCCTATGCTGAGCATGAAAGCGGTTTGCTCTGTTTCGGCATCAACGGCAGCCCCTTTATCTATCTCAGGGGTTACAGCTACACCACCGAAACTCTCTTGATGATACATAGACATATCGAAACCAATCTCTTCAAATAGAGACTTAACCCCATTCATAAAAGGTTCGGGTCCACAAACAAAAACAGTTCGTTGATGAAAATCATCGACTAAAATTTTAAGATTATCTGCATTAATACGGCCAGACTCACAGGCTAGTGTCCCCTCTAACTGATCTGCACCTGACTCCAAAATCAAACTGAGCTTGAATGCTGAATTATTCTCATTAATACGATCTAATTCAGACTTAAAAATCAGGTCTGCTGGGCTCTTAGCACAATGCAGGAAAGCAATATCAGCTCCAACCTGAGTATCGGTTAACCAACGAGACATCGAATACATAGGCGTAATACCGCAACCAGCACTCAAAAATAAAAACTTGTCGGCTTTAATATCAACCAGGTTAAATACGCCATCAGGTCCGGTTGCAGTGATGGTATCACCCACATTGAGTGAATCGGCTAAATGATTAGATACAACACCTCCTTCGATACGTTTAATCGTCACAACGATAGAGTAAGGACGAGAAGGCGATGAAGAGATGGTATAGCTACGATAAGTTAACTGACCAGCAATTTCAGTCTTAAAAGTGAGAAACTGTCCAGGCTTAAACTGAAACTTTACTGGTTGAGCACCTTGAAAACGAAAGCTAATCACATCATGGGTTTCGTGCCACTTTTCTACACATAGAAGTTCAACGTCCCCATGTTGCCAACTTGGAGAGGTGAGCTGTAACTCATCAGAAGAGGGTTTTGAAATCGTATCGGTAGTCATGACGTTCCCATAAATTTATAAAATATCGAAATTGAGGGCAAAAATTGAAAAGTTAACTGACCAGCTTGTATCTGTCTCAATAAAAAATACAAAGCATGGTCAGCTAATTCACTTACAGATTAAGCAACGTTTAAAATTGTCTTAAGATCTTCTTCAGCGGTCGTTGTATTACGAAGACCAAACTTATCTTCCAATATTTTAAGCAGGTTATCGGTTAAGAACGCCGGAGGAGTTGGGCCGGTACGAATATTCTTAACGCCTAATGATAAGAGTGTCAGCAACACAACGATTGCCTTTTGCTCAAACCATGAAAGCACGATGCTCAATGGCAGCTCATTGATCTCACACTCAAATGCTCCAGACAGTGCAATTGCAAGCTGAATAGCTGAGTAAGAGTCATTACACTGGCCGATATCCAGAAGACGCGGGATACCATTGATGTCACCAAACTCTAGTTTGTTGAACTTATATTTACCACAACCCAAAGTCAGCAGTACTGAATCATCTGGCGCTTGAGTCGCAATGTCGGTGAAGTAGCTACGCTCAGCCTTATCACCATCACAACCACCCACGAGGAAGAAGTGCTTGATAGAACCATTTTTCACGTTCTCAATCACAGCCGGAGCTGCTGCCATCAGTGCATTTCGAGCAAAACCTATGGTGATAAGATGGGGGATCTCATCATAAATGAAGCCATCAAGCGCTAATGCTTTTTCGATAACTGGAGTAAAGTCATCACCCACTAAGTGAGTCACTCCCGGCCAGCCAACAATACTACGAGTGTAGATACGATCGGCGTAGCTACCTACGTTCGGATCGACAATACAGTTAGAGGTCATCACTACCGCACCAGGGAAGTTAGCGAACTCTTTCTGTTGATTTTGCCAAGCACTACCATAGTTACCCACTAAGTGTGGATACTTTTTAAACTCAGGATAAGCCAATGCCGGTAGCATCTCACCGTGCGTAAAGACGTTGATTCCTTTACCTTCAGTTTGCTTAAGGATAAGTTCAAGATCGAGCATGTCATGGCCAGAGACCAAGATTGCCTTACCTTTCACTGCAACTGTGTTCACTTGAGTAGGCTCAGGATGACCGAAGGATTCTGTCTCACCTTCATCCAGCATAGCCATCACTTTGTAGTTTAACTGGCCAATCTCCATTGATGTAGCAAAAAGCTTATCGACATCAACTGAATCTTCACCAAGGAAAGCCATAATCTCATGGAATTGACCTGCAACCTCATCATTAGTCTGACTAAGAACACGCGCATGCTCCATATAAGCCGCCGCGCCTTTAAGACCGTAAAGACATAATAAGCGAAGACCCAAAATATCTTCGTGAACGTCGCCGCGGTTAGGGGCAGCTTGGGTAGCCTGAGTGATCATCTCTGGCTTTGAAG
>SDWK01000217.1 GCA_004195335.1 Shewanella sp. | reverse complement strand
AGATGTGTATAAGAGACAGTTATCATTCTACTAAAAGAGGTTTGGTTATGAGATGTAAGCTTGTTTTCTCCCTTGTTCTACTGCTGGTACTGCTTCCGGTTTATGCCAACGCCGCTGTCGCTCGCAATCTGTCTCCTCAGGAGGCCTATGCAATGGTTGGCCAGCGTGGTGATCTTTTCCTCCTTGATGTCCGCACTCTTGGTGAGTACCAGCAGGTACGGCTCGATGGGGCTCGTTTGATCCCGATTGATCAGTTTGCAAAGCGCCTCGCAGAGGTCCCCAAAGATCGTCCGGTTCTGGTCTACTGTGCCGTTGGTTCACGCAGCGCTCAGGTCGTTAATTACCTGGCTCGGAAGGGCTACCCTGAAATTTACAACCTGTACGGTGGAATTTATGCCTGGTCCCAAAAAGGGCTTCCTGTCTTACAGGGTGGTCCTTAGGGAGGAGCAAGGTGCGAGGTGTGTGGCACGAGGAAAGTCAAAAGATAAGAATTAGGCCGTTATGGAAGGGCCTTCTCTACTGTTTGAAAGAATTGCGCCATAGCCGTGGCGACTATACTCGCGACCGAAAAGCAAGGTAAAAGTCATCGCCACCAGCAATAACAGGCCGATGGCAATCATTAACAGGTCAAATCGCATCGTTTCCTTGTCGCCTCTTTGCAGTTTATTGTTATGCGTTGAAAAGAAAGTCTAACAGGTATGCAACGTCCTTTCATCTGGGCTCATCGTGGCGCTTCAAAGATTGCTCCGGAAAACACCATGGCAGCGTTTGCTGCTGCGGTTGAACTTGGAGCTGATGGCCTTGAACTTGATATTCATCTCTCTCGAGATGGAATCCCTGTCGTGATCCACGACGAGTCTCTGGAGAGAACCACTGATGGCCGAGGGCTTGTTGCGGATGCGAGCCTGGAGCAGTTGCAGCAGCTTGATGCCGGTGGTTGGTTCTCCCCGGATTTTATGGGGGAGCCGCTACCGACCATTGCAGAAGTCCTGTCAGCTTTTAGTGGAAAGCTCAGCCTGAATCTGGAGCTAAAAGAGTTCTCTGCCGGAGTCGAAGTGTTGTCGTTGCTGCGCCAGCACCCTGATGCTGAAATTGTAATCTCCTCCTTTGATTACGACTTGTTGAACGGTTTGCGTTCGCTCGATGAATCCCTGTCACTGGCAGTCCTTTTTGATGGCGGAAACTGGCGGCAGGCGGTTCGCTTGGCCGATGAAATCTCTGCTTGCGCCTTCCATCCTGCTGGCAATCTGGTTTGCCGCAGAATGGTGGCTGCGTGTAGAAATCTGGCCCTGCCTGTTTCGGTGTGGACCGTTGATCAGGAGGCGCAAGCCAGAAGCCTGGTGAGAATGGGTGTCTCCGGGCTCTTCACAAACGATCCAGGTGCTCTTCGCTCGGCCAGGCCCGCACTTGTCTCCTCCCTGTAATCGACTCTTGTACTCCAGAATTGGCTGCGTTAAACTGCCGGCTCGATTTTAAAGGAATGTCGGTTCCTGGCCTCTGACCAGTTGCAGGAGATACAAATCTTTATGACCTCGCAAGTCCCCCCACAACAAAACCCTACGCCCTTGTCAGCTTTGCTGCTACAGCAGGCTAAGAGCTCGGATGGTGTCAGCTTTACAGACTTTATGGAGCAGGCCCTTTATCACCCTGAGTATGGTTATTACATGGCCTCGCGTGACCGGATTGGCAAGGCCGGCGACTTTTTTACCTCCAGTAGTGTAAACGCTCTCTTTGGCCGCCTTGTCGCCCGGCAGTTGATGCAGATGTTCAGCTTGCTTGGTGGCGGAGCTTTTCAGATTGTCGAGCAGGGGGCCGGCGAAGGACATCTGGCTCAGGATATTCTCGATGCGATCGCAGAGGAAGCTCCAGAGCTTTACTCACAGTTGAAATACACTCTTGTTGAAGTCAGTCAGGACAATCGTCAACGACAAAGTGAGAACCTTGAAAAACATATTGATCGGGTTGCCTGGTGCGCTGCCGATGATTGGTCAATAACTTCAGGTTGCTTCCTCTCCAATGAGCTGGTTGATGCCTTTCCCGTACATCTTGTCGAGAAACACGATGGAGAACTTCAGGAAGTTTTTGTCACCACCCGTGATGATGCTTTTGTTGAAGAGTTGCGTGAGCCCGCAGGGCCTAAGTTGGATGAATACTTTAGCTGGCTCGGTTCGTCTCCTGTGGAAGGGAATCGTGCTGAAGCCAACCTGGTTGCTCCGGAATGGATGCGTAACGTTGGCGGCCGGATTGAAAAAGGCTTTGCGATAACCATAGACTATGGTTATCCGGTTGAAGAGCTCTATGCTCCTTATCGAAGGGCAGGCACCTTGATGTGTTATCATCGTCACCAGGCGGACGATAACCCCTATGATCGTGTGGGTGAGAAAGATATCACCGCGCACATTGATTTTACGTCCCTGCAGAAAGCCGGTTGCGAGGCGGGCTTGGAAACACTCTGGTTCGGTGAACAGTATCGTTTCTTGCTGGCACTCGGGTTCTTTGAAGAATTGGTCAGGCTCGAAGCTGCCGCTAAGGATGAAAAAGAGGCGCGCACCTTGCGCCTGACTTTGAAAAATCTGATTATGCCGGAGGGTGGGATGGGCGAAACCTTCAAGGTCCTCGTTCAGGGGAAAAATGTTGGTTCCCCGGAGTTGTCATGTAGCCGTGCAATCGGTGCGATCCCCTTTGGTTGAGAACGTCAGGGGGCTGTCGATAGGGTGTAAAATTCCACTGACTATGAAATATCCTGTCCTTTCTGTTAAACTGGTGCTGTTCCGGGTTAACGGAAGCGAACAAAGCAGGTTTGCTGCTAACTAACAATAAGAGATTAAGGAGATAATTCGATGAAAGAAAAGGTCCAGGAAGTCCTTGAGCTGGTTCGTCCTGCGTTGCAGGCCGATGGTGGCGATGTTGAGCTGGTTGATGTCACCGACGACGGTATCGTCAGCGTCAGGCTGACCGGTGCATGTGGCTCTTGCCCCATGTCAACCATGACTCTGAAGATGGGTATCGAGAGAACTCTCAGGGACAAACTCCCTGAGGTCAAAGAGGTGGTCCAGGTCTCATGACCAGACCACCGGGGGAGGTTTCCATGATCAAAGTCAAAACCTTCGGCGAGCCTTTACAGCCCTTCAAGGCGCAGCGTGAACTTGGTGAGCTGGATGAGCGAGTGAACCGGTTTATCAGTGAAAGCAATATTACCAGGGTCCTGTCTGTGAGTGACTCAACGACGGTCGAAGCAGGAAATACCTGTGGCCTGATTCGCGTGCTGGTGTACGAGGAGTAGGCTGTCATAGTGTCGGTTGCCGACTATGTGAAAATAACGGGGGCATCTCTATAAGAGGTGCCCCCGTTATTTTGTGGGATGAGTCTCTAGTGTGAAACCCGAAAACTTAAGCGTCCTGTCGTTCTGTTTGTTTTTTGATCTTGGCCGTCATCGCCTGATCTACAACGCAGATGTGATTTTTTAGCCAGTCACGTAAGAAGGTCAGTGTTTGCAGAGAAATTGCCGCTTCTCCATGGCGATGTCTGCTTTCCAGATCAGCAAGGGTTTCCGCCATGTGTTTGTGCTCCTGAAAATGCTTGCTCTGATCCGGGGCTTCGCACTCGACCATGTAACGTTCTTCTTTGGCGAAGTGGTCCTCCGTGTAATGTTTCAGCGCTGAAAATATTGGCATCAGCAGGGCGCCACCGCTACCGTCCTGCATCGCTTCATAAAGATCATTGATCAAATTGACCAAAACCTTGTGGTCACGGTCGATCTCATCGATTCCCGTTCGGTAATTATCATCCCAGACAAACACAGTTTGATAAAGGTCGGTAAGTTGATGGTAGTTAATCACCAATTTAGGCATATCTGGCGCAGTTAGTACTAATCCGGTTGATGTTATATTAGCTTGTATCAAACAGAGTTTTGGCTCAGTACGTGCAGTAATAAACTGATATTTATCATCAGTAAGCACAAACCTTCGATCAAAACTAAGACCTAGTTCATCGACCCAGCTGTTTGATAGTTGAATGCCGGCAGTGGATTTTAGGGGATAAACACTTATTTGCGATAATTGTATGTTAGAGGTCATATTAGCAAGATATATTCAGCAAGTGGATTTGAGTAAATTTCGTGTTATTTTAACGGGTAGCATTACATTAATTAGGTATATTGTCGTCATAGATTTTTTATTTTTATAAGAGAGATATCAATTAATGAAATATATTCATATTTTAGGTATTTGTGGCACTTTCATGGGAGGGATCGCGGCTATAGCCAAGCAACTCGGCTTTAAAGTTAGTGGCTCTGATGCCAATGTCTATCCGCCAATGAGTACTCAATTAGAGCAGTTAGGCATAGAATTAATGTCAGGTTACCAAGTAGATAACTTCTGTGATGATATCGATTTGGTTATTGTTGGCAATGCCATGTCTCGAGGAAACCCTATGGTGGAATATATGCTAGATCGCAATATTCCTTATACATCAGGGCCACAATGGTTGCTTGAAAATGTATTAAAAGATCGTTGGGTGCTCGCCGTTTCGGGTACGCATGGTAAAACAACGACCAGTAGTATGCTGGCGTGGATTTTAGAATATGCCCATATGTCTCCAGGTTTTCTCATTGGCGGTGTACCGCAAAATTTTTCTAGCTCAGCTCGCCTAGGTGATACACCTTTCTTTGTCATTGAAGCTGACGAATACGACAGTGCCTTTTTTGATAAACGCTCTAAATTTGTGCATTACCGGCCACGAACTTTAGTGATCAATAACTTAGAGTTCGACCATGGCGATATTTTTAATGATCTTAGTGACATTCAAAAACAATTTCATCATCTTATCCGCATGGTACCCAGTAATGGTTTGATTTTATCACCCGCTAATGAAGTAGCAATTAGTGAAACGTTAGCCATGGGCTGTTGGACACCGACCGAATTCTCTCAACAAGTGCCTAAGCAAGAATCTAATAAAGAGCTTCAACAAGATGAACAGCTCGATACTGGCTGGCAGGTTGAAAAGTTAAATGCTCAGGGCAGTGAGTTTATCGTTAAGTTTAACGGTAAAAAGCAAGGTATAGTCAAGTGGGATCTTATCGGTGACTTTAATATTGATAACGGGGTGATGGCAATAGCAGCAGCACGTCATGCGGGTGTGCCAAGCGTCGTCTCTATTGAAGCGTTAGCCGAATTTATCAATACTAAGCGTCGTTTTGAACTTCGCGGTACCGTCAATAATATCAGTGTTTATGATGATTTTGCTCATCACCCAACAGCCATAGCAAAAACATTGGCTGGGGTACGTGCTAAACTTTCACAACAAGAAAATGAGCAAGAACAAGCTGGGCGCATCTTCGCAGTATTAGAGCCAAGATCGAATACCATGAAGTCAGGGGTCCATAAAGAATCACTGCCTCAGTCGTTAATTGATGCGGATCAGGTCTTTATCTATCAAGGTGAACAGGTGACTTGGTCTGTGAGTGATTTAATCAAACAATGCCAACCGACTTGTCAAGTTGAAGAAGATATTGAAAGCTTAGTTGAATCCATTGCTCAACAAGCCCAAGCTGGCGATATAATTGTTGTTATGAGTAACGGTAGCTTTGCCGACATACATAATAAATTATTGAACCGTTTAGCGAGCGTAATCGGATAAAAAGAAAAACCGTATAAATAAAATAGTTTAACCAATTTAGCTTAATCAAAATAGTAAAGAGAACTTAGCACAATGACAGTATTAACTATACTTACCGCACCTAATGATAAACTTATAGACCAAGCATTACCTG
>SDWK01000410.1 GCA_004195335.1 Shewanella sp. | reverse complement strand
TCTTATCGCGAGAAGTCCATATTAGCACTGCGTATCTCGTTGTGTTCGAAAGTTTTTTTTGTGCGGAGTCGAACGCTATACGGGTCAATCTTATGAGCATAGGCGTGATTGGGTTGAAAGTCGGCTGTTAGAGTTGGCTTCTGTGTTCGCTATTGATATCTGTGCTTATACCCTCTTGGTTCACGGAAATAGGAGTAATCATCTGGACCTAGTGCTACGGAAACTCCACCTACTTCATTTTTTAACAGTCAAGCGCTGCTAGATGAAACAGCCGTATTGGCCTGTATGGCGTACGATAAATTACGATAGCAACATCATTAACCTGGCAACAGTTTGGCTTTTTTTGCGTTTGCATTTCGGTGAAATAGCCGATATTTTACAGAGAGTTGGATATTTAGTTGAGAAAATAGTTTTTCTATCTAAGGGGATGCGAAATTCATCCAATAAGTCCTATCTAATGATTAGAAGCGACGAGATAGAAATAACAATGGATGTCATAGTTGTTAGCGGCTTGATTTATGTACTTTAGACACTGGTTATATTGTGTCTATTTGTCCTTTTTTATTCTGGGATACAACTGATGCTTTTGACAATTTGATATAGACAGTGATAAGAAAATAATCCCGCCGCCAATCAGCTTTTGTAATTCAATAACCTCTCCGAGCAGGTTGATGCTTAAAATTAGGGTCCAAACTGGTTCTAAAATCATAGTCAAAGATGCCGTTTCAATCTTAACCATAGATTGTCCGATGGTTTGTGCTAAGTAGCGCAAGGCTGTCGAGGCAATGACAGACACCGCAAACCAAAATAAAACATGACTATTGAGTTCAAAAGCTTCTTGTGACACGACAAGGGTGGTGATCGCACCACCTACGCCAACTATGAATAATTGTACGCAGATTGATGTTAACGGATTAATGGTGGTGATGACTTTTTTATTGAGTACGAAATGCAATGAAAGCAGCGCCGATGATAACAAGAAATACCATTGGCTTTGCTCAACCTGCCAACCATTGCTTAAGGTCAATGCCATCATACCTATGATGGCAATGGGTAAGGCAATCCAAAAGGCGCGATTTGGTGTTACCTTGAACAGCAACCAAGCGGTAAATGGGGCGATAATCATGGCTAAACTCATGATAAAAGCCCCCTCAGACAGGGTGTTGGAGATTGAAACTGCGTGTAAACAGACTTGCATTGATATTGCTAAAATTGAACCTACGCCGCACAGTGAGGCAACTTGCTTGCGTGTTAGGGCGAATATTCGTTGGTAACAAAAGGGCAATAGAATGAGGCTTGCAAGTAAAAAACGCACGGTTATAAAGACCTCTCCTGGCATTTCTAAAATGACAAGTTTAGAGGATATCCAACCGAGAGCAGCGAGCAGCGTTGATAGCAGTAGATAAAACTCTCCCCGCATCGCTTCTTTTTTCATCGTGTTTTTTTGTTCCTGATTATCGATCGTTAAAACGCAGCAACCATACGGCATATCTGAATTACAAACATGACCGTGGGGCATAGTTTGGACACTTCGTTGAAGGGAATCGCTTAGCAAATAACAATAACCAGGCAGAATATCTAACTTTTGAGTTTAGCTACGGCTGTACTCTGGGTAATCCGTCAGTCCTTGCTCTGCACCACCAAACAAGGTATCTGGGTTGTGCGGGGCTAGCGGATAGCCATTCTTAATACGACTTGGCAAATCTGGGTTTGCGACAAATGGACGACCAAAACCAACCATATCCGCTACGCCCTCTTCGATTGCCTTGGCCCCTTTTTCATCGTTGTAACGGCCCGCATAAATGAGCACACCTTGGTACGCTTCACGAACCGCAGGTTTAAACTCCTTCGGTGTTTCTGGCGCATCATCCCAATCGACTTCTGCAATATGGATGTAAACCACATTGAGCGTATTAAGCAGTGCTGCCGCAGCGATGTAGGTGTCTACCGGCGTAGCATCAACAGTGCCATTGAGTGATGTGAATGGCGCAAGACGAACGCCGATACGATCGGCGCCGATAGCCTCGACCATTGCGGCAACCACCTCCCCCATAAAACGCAATCGATTTTCGATACAACCGCCGTATTCATCGGTACGCTTGTTCGCTTCTGAATCAATAAACTGGTTAATCAAGTAGCCATTTGCTGCGTGCAGTTCAATGCCATCAAAACCCGCTTCAATTGCATTTAATGCGGCTTGGCGATATTCACCTATGACTTGCTGTATATCAACGTTGTTCATCTCTCGCGGTTCTACCACATCGACAAAACCAGGCTCTTGGGTGCCGTTGTCGATGAACACCTTGACG
Organism: Shewanella sp.; assembly: GCA_004195335.1. Classification (GTDB taxonomy): domain Bacteria; phylum Pseudomonadota; class Gammaproteobacteria; order Enterobacterales; family Shewanellaceae; genus Shewanella. Next base: position 14,237 of record SDWK01000410.1, on the reverse strand, counting down.
TTCTCAGCTTTTAACGCAGAAGAGGAGATAGGTTGCTCGCCACCGATATTATCAGGGTGAGTCACGCGGCCAACATGCCAAAGCTGGGCGAAGATAGCGCCCTCTTTTGCGTGAACCGCATCGGTTACTCGCTTCCATCCGGCAATCTGTTCTGGCGTATAGATACCTGGGGTCCAAGCATAACCTTGTCCCATTGCTGAAATTTGTGTGCCTTCGGCAACGATCAGTCCTGCAGTTGCTCTTTGAGCATAATAAACGGCCATCATCTCGTTGGCGTCATTACCGGGTTGGCTGGCGCGAGAGCGCGTCATGGGAGGCATGACGATGCGATTTTTTAGTGACAGTTTACCGAGTTGTATTGGTTGAAATAGTGCGTCTTTCATTTTGTTATTGCTCTTGATTAGTTAATTTGAATTAGCTCAATTTGGTAGCCATCAGGATCGGCAATAAAGGCAATGTGTGTTTCGCCGCCTTTTACTGGACCCGCTTCACGCGTCACATTACCACCCAGTGCTTTAATCTTGTCACAGGCTGCGTAAATATCTTCTACACCCAGTGCTATGTGACCAAAAGCATTGCCAAGATCGTACTGATTGGTATCCCAGTTGTAGGTCAACTCAATCGTGGTGCCACCGGTTTGGTTCTCGTAGCCAACAAATACCAAGGTATAGCGGTATTCATTGTTATCCGTTCTTTCAAGCACTTTCATACCCAATACATGGGTATAAAACTCGATTGATTGCTCTAGGTCGGTGACTCTTAACATGGTGTGTAGAAATTTCATATATCGCCCTATAAAACGCATCACAGAACCTGAAAGTAGACAGTATGAGTAGCACGTTTTGATGATGAGTTATTTTCGATATAGGGAATTTACAGTGAAACAATACAAACGTGAAATTATCAATGATTATTGATTTGATAATCATTAGTTATGAATCGAGGTCGTGAAATACTAAATTTTAAGTGAAGTTTAGGCTGAAGGTATGATTAGACTTTAAAAAAACATTTACATCCATAGGTTTACTTCACCGTTAGGAACTAAATATAAATACCTGAGCGGTAGACTGACGTCATTCCGGACACATCATCATCCGCTTCCAAAAAATAAATCAAAAAAAGTTGTTCCCCTAATCATCAACGAACAAACCGACTCAGTACAAAGAGTAAAAAATCAATAGTGTGACCCTCCTCAACCTGCAAAAAAAATTGTGCCGACGCGCACGAATACTGACAAGAAGAAAGGTTCATTTAGCCCACAAACGACTCGGTATTTCACGTTCACATTATGTAGGTTTTATTAATGATCAAAAAAAATAGCGCGGATTTAATTGCTGCAAAAGTGCTTTGCGCCACTTGCCTTGAGCCATAAACACAGCCGTGGTGAAATATTTGTGACAATCAAATGCTGCTTGTAACAATTTAGCAGCACTTGTGAAAATCAAATATTGGAAAACCTTATGAAAACCAAATTAGCCATTGCGTCTGTAATTATTGCAGCCATCTCTATGCCAGCCTTGTCGGATACATTTAAGCAAGAAGTACCACAAGCATTACTACCTATGCACGAAACATCCAAGCCTGTTGCGTTTGATCACTTGCGTCACACACAAGTGGAATGTACTCAATGCCATCACAAAAACGAAGAACGCGGAATGAGCTTCACCTCTTATAAGTGTGCAAGCTGTCACTCTACCACTAAGAAAGACAAATCTATTGATAGCTCTTACTTCAAAGTAATTCATGGCCGTAAAGCACTACCAGGTGATCTAGGAACTCGTTGCCTTTCTTGCCACGTAAATGAACAAAAGACCAGAAGTAAAGACAAGCCAAGCTTAACTGGATGCACAAACTCCGGCTGCCATAAATAATAATTTGAATTGAGGGAATTATGAGTATCGATCGTCGTACATTAATCAAGTTTATGGGAATGGCTGCTGCGAGCGCAACAACCACAGTATCTTTCGGTAGTAGTGCCGAACTTTCATCTCAGCGAAAACTATTTGAGGAAACCAAACTAGGCACCTTGACTCTGAAAAACAGGCTTATCCGTTCAGCAACGTCACAGTATCGCGCGACTGTCGATGGTGATCCTACAGAAGATTTGATGCGAGTTCATCGCGAACTCGCTCAAGGTGGCGTAGGTCTTATCATCACTGGTCTGACTTATATCATGAAAGATGATCAATATGGTCAAGCCGGTACGGGATTATACGATGACTCTCAGATAGAACTGTATAAAGAAGTCGTTAAGAATGCCCACGACCATGGCGCTAAAATAGCAGTACAGCTAGCAATGGTCGGTCCGCAGAGTGATTATCGCATTGACCACCGTGTGGTATATGGCGCATCGAAAGTGCCTCACCCCATTTATGGCACTGTGCCAAACAAGGTTATGACCAAGCAAGACATTCAATTTTCGATTCAGGCATTTATCGATTCCGCTATCAGGGCTAAGAAAGCGGGGTTCGATGCTATCGAGTTGCACTTCGCCCACAATTATCTGGTGAGTCAATTTTTATTCCCTTATTACAATGACCGTACTGACGAATACGGTGGCCCAATAGAAAACCGTGCTCGGTTTGCGTTCGAAATTTTAGAAGCGGTTCGTGGCGCTGTCGGTTCTGATTTCCCAATCATTGCAAAGGTGCATGGCCGCGACTACCTAGGTAGCCTTGCGGGCGGTAACACCCAAGAGGATAACCTTTATGTGATTAAGGGTTTAGTTGAGCGTGGTATCACGGCATTGGATATCAGTGGCGGTAATAAAGTTAGGGGAATGGGTGAATTCCATCCTGAACTCCAAGACGAGAAAGACCAATCATATTTCGCCGAAGATGCCAAATATATCAGTGAACATGTGGATGTTCCTATGATGGTGACAGGTGGTAACCGTTCGCCAAAACTAATGGAAGAAATTCTCGCTGAAGTTAAAAACATTGAAGCATTTGGTTTTGGTCGAACCATGTTGTCAGAGCCCGCTTTAGCGAATAACTGGAAACAAGATCCAAACCACAAGCCACGCTGTTTATCCTGCAACTGGTGTATCGCCAACTACGGCACCCAAAAATCGCAATGTGTATTAAATGTATCACGCGCCTATATTCCTGCCGGACATTAACTATTTAACCAATTAATTGAGTTGGTTTACCTCATTGATCGCACAAAAAATAATAACTCAGTGCGGTCATCTAAGACTTTTTGATGGAAATTATAAAGATGAACAAAACAAAAATATTTGCTCTGCTTGCTACCGCAACAATGTTAAGCAACCCAGCCATAGCAGAAGATAAATATGATATGGGCGGTATGGTGCGCGTGAATTACTCCTATGTGGACTATGACGAAGTATCTCAAGACAAGCTAGGTGATCTGAAATTTGAGGTTGCTGCATTTTCGTTTGACGGTGAAAGGGATGACTTTGGTGTATCGATGGAATATCGTTTGAGAGCTGATTTTGATGCGATTAAACATGGCTTCGCTTACTACCAACCTAATGAAAACACGACTATCAGAGCGGGTGTGGCCAAGGTTCCATTTGGTAATATTGGATATATTTCTAACAGTTATTGGCTAAGTTTGCAGTATTATGTTGGCTTTGAAGATGACTATGACGCTGGTTTTTCTGTTCAGTACGATGGCGATGGTTACCGCACCGATGTGGCTTTCTTCAAAGGTGCAGAAAACTCTGCATCACTTACCAATCGATTCGCAGCGGATCTCTATACGGGTACTGTTAATGGTACCGACTATACTGCTGAGGAATCCAATCAGATTAACCTTCGTCAATCATTCTTTGTCGATACTTTTGGCATCAAATCGACTATTGGCGCATCAGTTGAGTATGGCCAAATGTATGACAATGCTACTGGTAATAACGACAATCGTTATGCATACGCAGTCCATTATGACGGTACATTAGACGCGTGGAACGTGCAGGCTCAGTATCTGAAATATAAATTCGACACCGCAACACCCGATCAAAACACAGTGGCAATGAGTGTGGTTGGTGCCGCTTATGAAATTGCATCCGAAGCCTCTGCAGTCACCGTCAATGTATCCAGAAAGCTTACCTCTTCTTGGGGTGATTTAAATATCTACAACGACTTTAACGTATTGATGCCTGAGCACGACGAATTCGATAATAGCTATCAGAACGTTACAGGTGTAAGTGTTGCAAACGGGCCGCTCCTTGCTTGGTTTGATTTTATTGTGGGCAAGAACATGCTTTGGTCTTCACGTAGCAATCATGTAGGCTTACAAGATGAATTCGGAGATTGGGACAAGAAAATAAACATCAATCTTGGTTACTACTTCTAAAAAAAAAGGGCCAATCAACTTGATTGGCCCAAATAATTCTTTGATAGATAACATACACTGCAAGAGAATAATATGTTGAATGAAAACGTGACCCTGGATGAGCTTCGAATATTAATGGCGGTGTATGAGTCTGGTTCAATAAGTTGTGCATCTGTTGATATTGGGGTGATGCCGTCAACCATCAGCCGCAGTTTGTCTAGACTGGAGCTCAAGCTAGACACATCATTAATTATGCGTAATACAAGGAAAATTGAATTTACTAATGATGGTTTTAAGTTACTTGCCTATGCAAAAGAGATAACCGCATCGGTTAAAAATATTGAACATGAGTTCAGAGCTAACGGCGCAATACCATCAGGTACCTTGCGGATCAATGGCGCTTCTCCAGTCTTATTTCACCTAGTTAGCCCGATTGTAAAGAAGTATTTGGAACTTTATCCAGACGTGAATATTGAACTACAAAACAGTGAAGAGATAGTCGATATTATTGAAAGCAAAGCAGATATTGCGCTGCGTGTCGCTACCATTACCGAAACGAGTTATCACGTTACTCATATTGGCTCTAGTAATCGTCGTTTATTAGCCAGCTCTGAGTATCTGCGTAGGTATGGCTTCCCGAATTCAATTGAAGATTTGAAAGATCATATTTTACTCGGCCTTGAGGGCCCATCCATACTAAATACATGGCCCATTGAAGATGGTGAAGGCAAAAAGTTGAAAATTTGCCCCCGAGTTGTAGCATCCAGCGGTGAAGTCTTGAGAAAGTTGGCTCTGTCTGGAGCTGGCATTGCCTGCATCACTGACTTTATGACTAAATCAGATCGTAATCATGGAAAATTGATCGAGGTGTTGAAGGAGAAAACAGTACATGATAAGCGAGATATCAGTGCTGTGTGTTATCGCGGAACCAGTCCTTCGGTCAAAGTATTGTCATTTATTCAATTTCTCAAAGAAGAACTACCCACCCTTCTTTAGTTTTATGACTTGTAGATTTCTCCCTTAAAATCACATGGATCATTTTTCGAATTTCCGCTCTTACCGCATCATGTTTAGTTCGTTCATGCCAAACTTGAAATACATTAACGCTAGCTAGATGCACTGGGCTACTAAAGCGCTTTAAGTTAGGAAATTGATCCATGGCTAAATCAGCTACTGAATCGAGACAGGTCAATATGAAGTCTGATTGACTCACTATCTGTGGTGGCACAACAAAGCTTGATATACCCGAGATAACATGTCCCTGTCTTCCCAAATGCACCAAGGCTTTATCAACAACACCATTAAGATCACCTATTAATGTGGTCACGATATGTTTGCATTCTAGGTAAGTTTCTAACGTGAGTGTTTCACCATTCTTTGGATGGTCTTTTCTTACTAACACACTCAATCGTTCTTCTTTCAATTTTTGTTGATAAAATGTACCGGGAAGATCCGAATAAAATCCAGCAGTCGCTATATCACATTATCCATAGTTCAAAAAAGCCTCCAGCTCCCCAGTGTCAAGATAGTTGTCACTACTCAACGTCATTCGCATGCGTACGGTTAATACTAGGATTGTAATGATTCGATCACACAATCATTACGGTAGATTATCATTTTAATAAAAATTGATAATTTCACCTAATGCAAAACGATCCATATACTTAGCTCATCAAAACAAACAACGAATTAATTATTTAACTTCTCGGAGCATATTATGAAAATGAATCATATCGGATTACTTGTAGGTGACATGGATAAAGCTATTGAGTTTTATACCAACGCCCTTGGTCTTAAGGTTGTCATGGGTAACACTAAGGTCGAAGAGGAACGCGAAACAGCAATCGGTAAAATGTGTGTCGCTGTTTTTGGAGAAGGTTTTAAAGGCTTTAATATTGCTCACCTGGTGACAACCGATGGTATTGGTGTTGAGCTATTTGAAATGAAAGAACGCGCAGAACGCCACGTGGTTGATTTCTCTCGAATCGGTATATTTCACTTTTGCCTTGAAACTGATGACTTTGAAAATGTGATTAAAAAGACAAAAGAATTCGGCGGTAAAGCAAGAATGGATATCATGCGTTATCATCCTGAAGATGATAGCAAGCCCTACCAAATGATCTATCTTGAAGACCCATTCGGTAACCTATTTGAGCTCTATTCACACACCTATAAAGAGACTTACTCTTCTGAATATGAGTAGATTATTGTTTAACCGACAGGTTAGAGCATGAACAATAATTTATTTCCGTCGTCCGCTTATCGCCAATCCAGATTATGTAACGAGAGTGAAAGCGGACATTCAGCGGTGTGTGGACTCGTTGAGCGGTATGCTTGTCTTGCTTCATAACCGCAGAGTTAAACGCAGCTAACACAACGATTGGTAACGGGGTAAATGTGCGCCAAGACTCCTGGCGGTCAGATTTTCTCTCGCGTTTAATGCAATGTGTGGTTACATGATTTCGGTTAAATTTGGTGCAGTAATCGCATCTGCGAAAGCATAATGATTCTTTCCTCCACGTTTGACTTTATACATTGTTTTGTCTGCCAATTTGACTAGTTCTTGAGGGCTATCTCCATGGTCAGGATATAAAGCAATGCCAACGCTGGCACCAACATTTACCTCCACGGTCTCGAGTTTATACGCAGTAGCCAGAGCTTTAATCACCTTTTTTGCTACCGTCGTAATACCGTATTTGTCTTGGACGTCCGTAAGTAGGATCAAGAATTCATCACCACCAACACGCGCTACCGTATCAACCTCTCGAACACTGGAACAAAGCCGAGCGGCCGTTTCCTTTAGAATAGAATCACCAGCATCATGTCCGTGAGTATCATTAACCGTCTTAAAGCCATCAATATCGACAAACAGAACGGCCACCTTTGTTTTGTTCCGCCTCGCCGTAGCCAAGGCGCCCACCAGACGATCCATAGCAAGTTGCCGCGTAGGAAGTCCGGTAAGAACATCATGATTAGCCATATGTAGGATGCGTTCCTCGGCATTCTTCTGGGCGGTGATATCTTCCTTCACCGCAACATAATGGTTAATCGTTCCATTCTTATGTTTGACCGGTGCAATCGAGGCTATTTCCCAAAACAGTTCACCATTTTTTTTACGGTTATGAAACTCCCCCCGCCAGGTATCCCCAACAGACAGAGCCTTCCAAAGAGTTGCGTACTCTTCAGGTTTCGTTGCACCAGAACTCAAAATACGAGGATTATTTCCGATGACTTCTTCCGGGGAATACCCTGTTTTCTGTGTAAAGGCCGGGTTGACATATTCTATCGATCCGCTTGTATCTGTAATAATTATCGATGCCGCTGATTGATTAACAGCAAGGGTTAGAATTCGAAGTTCCGATTCCAAGGCTGCGTGAGTCAGTAGAATGAGCGTTATCGCACTCCCCCCAAGGATAAAAATCCCCCCCAAAAAGACTAACGACGACGAAAAGCTTGGATACATAAAAGAATGTTCGAATGGGAACAGCAGAGCTATTACGCCACGTGCCCCATGGGAAATGCCAAACAAACCGTAAATAGTAGCCACGGCGAATCCAGCGGATCTCCAAGGTGCATTTTTATCACGAATCAAGGTTAGAACAATAGCAAAGCAGATCATGAAGAACGCAGCAGAAAGCACGGCTATTCTGATATTAAGATTGGGATCAACATAGTTAAAATAATAGAAGAGCGTGACGGCTATGGGGGGCAGAGCAAAATCAAAAAACAATAATGGAGGCCTGCCTGTAAAAATACGAATTCCCCTCAAGATAAGCAGAAACCCGATCACATAAAATGAATTAGCAACCACCAGCGAGATGAAATCGGAAATAGTTCCACGTCCAGAGATTAAGACACTGGCAACGGCAACACAGGACATACCCGCAGCCCAAAAACCCGCGCCGTTACGCCGTATCTGGGATCGCCACAGAGAAACCAAAGCCACAGCGGAACCAATCGAGACAAGGGCCGTTACAACGAGTAGAGTACGGTTATCTAGCTCAAGCATTGTAGATCCATTCTAATAATAAGTGACCGTTATTGGTGAGCTTACTTTAAGCTTTAATTGCAACACTACAGGTTTTATTAAAAATATGTAGGGCGTTGAAACTAAATATTTTTCATGAAAAATTATCTTTTCAAGTATAGACAATATTAAATATTTAACTAGCGTATTCGACGCTAGATTGATAGCGAGATAAAAAGCCCTTGTTTGGGCATCGATTAAGATTTGGCGAGCTGTGACCGCTATCCGCACCAAAGACAAATTAAGGTAACTCAAAGCCTAATAAGGGATAACTGAAAAGACAACAGATATGGCTGGGTTTAGATTTAGATTTAGATTTAGATTTAGATTTTTGGGATTTGGGATTTGGGATTTGGGATTTGGAATTTGGAATTTGGAATTTGGATTATGGTTTTAATGAATCATCCCCCTGCTATCTTTTCAAAATAAGCGCATCTCCCAAAAGCACATATCGGTTAGATTTGAGGATGGTTAGATTTGAGAATGCTTAGAGTCTCAAATCTAACTAGCTATAGTTCTTTATCCACTCCTTTCGATGCGTATTAACGGATCAACAGTAGCGGAACCGCACTTTTCACTAACACCTCGGTCGTATTGCTGCCGACAAAAAACTGCCTCAGTTTTGAGTGGCCGAAGGCCCCCATCACAATCATGCCCAGCTGTTGCTCTTGCTGGTAATTAAGCAGCGCTTCATCAACACGCCCTGACAGTATTTTCTCATTCACGCTAAGTCCGGCTTCTCGAAGCCGCATGGCCGCCTGATCGAAAGCCGTGCTTTTATTGCCGGTTTCATCCACCATAACCAAATGACACTCAAGCCCCGCAAGTAAAGGCGTATTCATTGCCTTTTCAATCAGCTTCTCGCTGGTTGCACTGCCGTCAAAGGCAATCATGTAGGAACTAGGCATCATAAACGTATCGCTGACCACTAAGGTATGCGCTTTAATGGAACGAATAACACTTTCGAGCTGTGAGCCTATGGTTTTACTGGTGCTATGATCTTCACCCGACTTGCCAATCACTAATACCCTTAACTCACTTTCTAGATCGATTAGACTCTCTAGCAGGCTACCATGGCGTTGCAATTTGCTGATGTCTTTGACACCTTGGGCGAAAGCCAACTCCCTAGCATCTTCAAGCAATTGCTTACCATGCTTAAGGGCTATCCTGCTTCGGGTTTCATCGAGTTCCACCAGCTCATTGAGGAGTTCCTCTTGGCTACCCAAACCTATCTGTCCAGACAATTCACTCACCACAGGCCGCGTGGTTTTATCGAGTACATGTAATAAGATAAGGGGGGCTTTAACCTTCTGCGCAACCCAAGCACTGGCTTCGCAGGTTGCCAGCGTCAATTTTGAGCCATCTATACAAGCGACGATATTTTTCATTTGTCTCATCCTTTAATGTCCAGACAGTAATTTTTCAACTTCTTCAGGTTTATCGTGCACACCAAATTTGTCGACGATAGTGCTCGTAGCTTGATTCATACCGATGAGATTAACTTGCGTCCCCTCTCGGCGGAATTTAATCACCACTTTATCCAATGCCGACACTGCACTCACATCCCAAAAGTGGGCTGCCGACAGATCAATCGTTACCGTCTCTAACACCTCTTTGAAATCGAATGACTCAATAAATTTATCTGATGATGCGAAAAATACTTGGCCGACAACTCGATATTCACGGCTATCACTATTTGCAATATCATCTCTGACCACCATCATACGACTGATCTTATTAGCAAAGAATAGTGAAGCAAGCAGTACCCCAACAAACACACCAATGGCTAGATTATGCGTTACTACCACGATGATAACCGTGGCTAGCATAACAATGTTGGTCGACAGTGGATGTTTTTTCAGATCGGTAATAGAACGCCAAGAGAAGGTACCGATTGCCACCATGATCATGACGGCGACCAATGCGGCCATGGGGATCTGTTTTAACCAGGGTCCAAGAAATACCACCATAAACAACAGAAATAAGCCCGCCGATAAGGTGGATAAGCGTCCACGTCCTCCAGATTTGATATTAATCATCGATTGACCAATCATGGCACAACCCGCCATGCCACCAAGAAAACCAGTGAACATATTGGCAATACCTTGACCCTTACACTCGCGATTTTTATCACTCTTGGTGTCGGTCAAATCATCGACAATCGTCGCCGTCATCATTGACTCTAGTAAACCCACCACAGCAAGACCCATGGAGTAAGGCAATACAATCAATAAGGTTTCTAGATTTAACGGCACATCTGGCCATAAGAAAATCGGCAAGGTATCGGGTAAATTCCCCATGTCGCCGACAGTCCGCACGTCAATATTAAACCACATGGTAATAGCGGTTAACGCAACAATACAAATCAAAGGTGAGGGAATTAATTTGCCGATAATCGGCAGATAGGGAAACAGATAAATAATACCAAGACCAGCCGCGGTCATGGCATACACATGCCAAGTCACATTGGTCAGTTCTGGCAGCTGGGCCATAAAAATCAATATTGCCAGCGCATTAACAAACCCGGTTACCACTGAGCGCGATACAAAACGCATCAAGCTACCTAGCCTTAAATAACCGGCTAAAATCTGTAACAGACCCGTTAACACGGTTGCTGCCAGCAAGTATTCTAAACCATGCTCTTTAACCAGAGTGATCATCAACAGCGCCATCGCACCGGTTGCCGCAGAGATCATTCCGCTGCGACCACCAGTAAAGGCGATCACAACCGATATACTAAATGAGGCATATAAGCCGATTTTAGGGTCAACACCCGCAATAATCGAAAATGCGATAGCCTCGGGGATTAACGCTAACGCCACAACAATACCCGCTAGCAAGTCGCCACGGATATTGGACATCCAATCTATTTTAAAGTTTTTTAACATTGAACTCTCAGTTTATGCACGGCACTGCGCAGCAGAAGTTAAGCTTGGAGTGTGGTTCGTGCTTCTTTGATAAAATTTGGCGCGGAAAATAGTCGAATAAAATCGACAACGCATTAACAAGCGCAAAGAATAAGCATGGTGCTTAGGTTAGCAATGAAAGCTATAGGGAAGGCGGAACGTTAGGGCGGCGTAATTAACACAGTGATCAATATCCTCTGAATGAAACCAAGCTGCATTCTACGCCCAAATTTAAGTCGATTGAATACCTGTGTTCACTTTTTTTTGCTCTATATTCGTACTTAAGCTCGTACGTAAGCTATTTCGTTGTTAAGCAATTTTGTCTTCAGGCGATTAGCACTGACAGAGGAAATGGCTGGGCCATGTGCCATATAGCCCCTGGCCTAGCGCTATCTCCGAGCGGTTCGGTTTGATTCTCATGTTCAATTTGACGTTAAAATCGAAAGCTTACGGCAAGTCAAATATCAGTGCCGTCGCTTGACTAGCCGATGCGTTCACAAAGGTAATGGCTTGCATATCAGATATTTTAACCCCATCACCCTCTGTTAACGGGTTATCTTCAATAGATAATTGACCCGCTACTTGGTGAACATAAACTTTACGACCTGCTTCAATTTGATAAATCAGCTCAGATCCTGGGGCGAGAATCAATTGCGATAATGTCGCATCTTGCTTCAGACTGAAGCCGCCATTTTCGCTACCATTGCCACTACCCTTCTCCCCGCCCTTCTCGACCCTCTTTTCGACAAATGGCGACGCGATAGTGGTTAGCCCTTCAGCCTGTCCAAAGTGTTTTTGTTGGTATCCAGGTGCATTACCTAAGGTATTAGGTTGGATCCAAATTTGTAAGAACTTCAGTGGTTCAGTCTCTGAAGCATTGTACTCGCTGTGGGTGATGCCGCTTCCGGCAGACATCAGTTGAAACTCACCCGCAGACAATACCTTAATGTTTCCTTCACTGTCTTTATGGGCTATCGACCCCGATTGCACGTAGCTGATGATCTCCATATCACGGTGACCGTGAGTAGAAAATCCGGCTCCCGGAGTCACCAAATCATCATTAATCACCCTCAGTGCTGAAAACCCCATATGTGCTGGATCGTAATAATCACCGAATGAAAATGTGTGTTGGCTGTTTAACCAACCGAAATTGGCTTTGCCTCGTTGCAGTGCAGGACGTAATGAAATCATGATGTTGCTCCTATTAGCGCAATAAATACCTTGTAGCGGTTTAAACAGCTCGTAAAAACGACTAGTAAAAACAGCTCGTAAAAAACGATTAAGACAGTTTGGTCATTACCGCGTTATCTAAAGCGACTTTACCTGAGCCTGAGAATGCTAACGACACGCTGGCAGCCAGCAGTGCTAAAGCAAATTCATAACCATTGTTCGACATAAATAATCCGTTAGACAAATGCACGCTGACAATAGCAACAATCATCGTAAAGGCTAAAACGACTGCAGAGGGGCGAGTCAATAAGCCCAGTAATATGAACAGGCCACCAAAAAACTCAGCACTGCCCGCAAGAAAGGCCATTAATATGCCGGGTTCAATGCCGATTGAAGCCATCCACTGCCCGGTGCCTTCGAGTCCATATCCGCCAAACCAACCAAAGAGCTTTTGGGCACCGTGGGCCATAAAGATAATCCCAACTGGCACCCGAAGAGCCAGTGAACTAAAACCTGCTGTCGAATGTGTTAGCTGCTTAAATAGTGCTTTCATGTTTGTATCCTCAATAATTTTGTATCTGGTCTGTTTGTGTTAGTGAGCTTCCTCACTGGTTGATAAACAGTATATTGGGACTTGATTGAATAAAAAATCGGAATAAACTGACCTGTATATTCAAAATATTTGAACAAAGAGATTGAGATGCATAATGCCATTACTATTGATGCACTGCGGGCGTTAGATGCCATAGAACGCAAAGGCAGTTTTGCTGCGGCGGCGGCATCGTTATACAAGGTGCCCTCGGCTCTGACTTATACGATTAAAAAACTTGAACAAGATATTGGTACGGCGCTGTTTGATAGAAGCAAACAGCGGGCACATTTAACCCCCGCCGGTAAGTTAGTACTAGAACAAGGACGTGACATTCTATTAGCCACCAACCGATTAGTGGACTCGGTACAGCAATTAGAGTCGGGATGGGAGGCTGAAATTCGTCTTTCCAGAGATACCGTTATTTCCCCCATACCGCTGTTCAACTTGATTGGACAGTTCAATCAGCTTGAGCATAGTGTCAATATCAACTTAGATGTTGAAGCGGTAGGCGGTGGTTGGGATGCATTACACAGCCACCGAACCGATATCGTTATTGGCGCTTCAGGTGAGCTGCCAAGGGGATTGTTTCAAACCCATCATATTGGCGAGGTTGCCTTTGTGTTTGCCGTTGCCCCGCATCATCCACTGGCCTTTGTTGATGGTGTGATCGACGCTGACTTACTAACCCATTATCCCGCCGTTGTGGTGGCCGACACCTCACAAATATTACCCATTCGCGATAATGGTGTGTTTAAAAGTAAACAGATGATCCGCGTTAATACCATGGAGGCCAAGCTCGCCGCTCAAGTCCAAGGTTTGGGCATCGGCTTTTTACCTCTGCATATGGCCAAACCCTACATAGACCGGGGGGAGTTAATCCAAAAGTCCTGTTCGATCCCCAGGCAAAGCCAAAATTTGTATATTGCCTGGCATAAAGGTCAACAAGGCCGAGCGTTTGAGTGGTTTGTCGAACATTTGCCTAAAATGGATTGGGGATTGTTGTGATCTGCGGCGGTGTTTGGGGAGGTAATCCCTCCGATAAAAACAAGGTTATAAAGAGTCGGTAAGACAACGCTGATCGACTTATTCCAGGTTCATTCGATTTAGGAAACAAGACCATGCCTTATACCAATCAGTATAAAGATGTGATCGCTCAGCGAGAGTTTAGCGCTTCAGAGGCAAGGTCATTAATTGCTCCTGCATAAATGACATTTGCAACATCCATGTTGCTCGCAACGAGTGA
>SDWK01000658.1 GCA_004195335.1 Shewanella sp. | reverse complement strand
AGATGTGTATAAGAGACAGCTCATCCTCTACGTTCCGGGATTGTTACCCAAGCCCGAACCGAAGCCGAAACCCAAGCCCAAACCGAAACCAGAGCCCAGGCTGAAGCCCAAAGCGAAGCCGAAGGCTGAACCGGTGTCAAAACCCGTACCCAGGCTTGAACCGGAGCCGGTACCCAGAGAGCGGGAACAGATCGAAGTTCCCGTCCAGAAGTCCCCAGAGGTCGCACCCCCTGCTGTGATGACACCCCGGGCCGATGCCCGACATCAAAGCAACCGGAAGCTGGCCTACCCCAAGCTCTCGCGCAGGCTTAAGGAAGAGGGTACGGTGCTGCTTGAAATCCTGATCCTGCCCGACGGCACCGTGGGGGAGCTTCGCCTGAAGCGCACCAGCGGCTATACACGTCTGGATTCGGCGGCCCTCAAGGCCGTGAAGAAATGGCGCTATGTTCCGGCGAAACGGGGCGACCAGGCCATCGAATTCTGGTATGAGCAACCCGTGGTATTTGCACTGCGCTAACCGTTCTGCCCCTGTGTTGTGGCTTCCACGATTTCAATGGCTGGGGTATGCAGTTGACTCCACCACCTACTATATCTTTGTAGTCTGATGGCTGAGACCAACTCTGGTCTGAAACGACAAAATATTGATCGCACGTCGATATCTGCAGGGTATGGCGTTTGATAAATCCTTAGGTGAACTAAGACCTCATTATGAGATGAAAAATAAGAACGGCCCTGCCTGGCTTTCAGGTGGGGCCGTTCCGTGTGTTGAAATAAGTGATCAATGTGACTTGAATTGCAAAACCGCTATACAGGACGGAACTGAAACACTGACGGGTCAATCCTTGTGTTCAAGAATATCACCAGGCTGACATTGCAGGTGCTTGCAGATAGCCTCCAAGGTAGACAGACGAACAGCCTTCGCTTTTCCCGTTTTCAGTATCGAGAGATTCTGTTCAGTGATGCCGATCAGTTTTGCCAGTTCATTCGATTTCATCTTCCGCCTCGCCAGCATCACATCGAGATTAACAATAATAGGCATGTAAACTCCGGCTAGACAGTGAGCTGCTGTTCTTCGACCAGGATACGTCCTTCATCCATGATCCAGGCGATAACAAAAACAATCCCGGCAAACAGCAGGTTGGTGATTTCTTGCGAGCCGAGGGTCAAGCTGACCACTCTTTCTCCCGGCGGATTTCCCATCGAAAATAGAATGCTTTTCGCCGCTTCATATAGCATCGAAAATAGGACCCAAGCGAATAGAGCCTTCGATATTTTTTTGAAAATGCTGACCTGCTCAAAGGAAAAGAAGACACCCTCTCGGTAGAGGGCGAACAAACGCCGGAGGTTTATCAGGCCATAGAGCAGTGCGGCAAGGGGGAGCAGACTGGCGGTAAATCCGATTAACTGAAGCTTGACCGGCAACGGATGTGGAATCAACGAAGTCGCGGCTACATTGACATTCACAAGCGTATTGGGGAGTGAATTGATAAATGCCCAGTAGCCGACGTAATAGCAGGGGATGGCAACAAGTAGAAGCGAAACCAATAAGTAAAATTGCCTACTGAGGCGTTTGATTTTCAATAAATTGCCCATTGTTGTACCTCCTGATTGGGTTGATGGAAATAACCATATCGGACAAAATGCATGCCCGTCAATAATAATTTATCGTTTATCGATAACCTCACCAGAGGATGAGTTAGGTAAGTAAATTAAATACGCATTCATAAACTCGTGCCGGGTTAAAGGATGTTTGGTGTTATCCGAGGCACACATTGAATTTACGTGAGCGAACTGGACCAATCTGCCCCGTGTGTCAGAAGCCCTCCACTCCGAGAATAGGCCGTCCCATTCAATGAATTTTCATGGCTCCACCCACTGCTGCTGATCTATGGAAAATGCAACAAAGGAGGTAGTCATGGGAATGAGGATTGGGTACGCAAGAGTGAGTTCTGCGGGTCATAGGCTGGATGTTCAACTCGACCGTCTGGCCGACTGCGATCGAGTTTTCCACGAAAAGGCATCCGGCAAATCTGCGAAGGGGCGCCCAGAACTTCAAAACGCCTTGGACTTTGTTCGAGATGAGGATGTCTTTGTTGTGACCAAGTTAGACCGCCTAGCGAGGTCAGTGGTCGATCTTGCGGTGGTTGTTCAAAAGCTCGAAAGTAAGAATGTGGACTTGGTTGTCCTGGACCAGGGCATAGACACCACAACTATGTATGGTCGCCTTCAATTCAACATCCTCGCTGCGATTGGAGAGTTCGAACGGGAGCTTATCCGGGAGCGGTCCATGGAAGGTCGAGCTAAGGCCATAGCTCGTGGCGTAAAGTTTGGCGCCAAGCCCAAACTAAACACGCAGGAGATCCTATCGTTGCTTAGAGACTTCGAGACACCGGGTTGTAGCAAGACGGAGATCGCGGAGCACTACGGCATCAGCAGATCCTCCGTGTACAGACTTCATGCTGAGCATCAAGTAGCTGGAGGATAAGGCAAGTCCTTACACCTCACAAAATCCAAGGCCACCTCGAATTTACGGGGTGGCCTTTCGAGTGTGCAGAATATGGTGATTTGCGAGACACAACAAGGTCAGTGAAATAGTTACCTTAATTACCCTCGAATCCATCCTGTGGCATGCCTGTTTCTGATAATATTTGCGGCTTTATCTGGGTCGCCCCCTTTGCCAACTTTGACCAAGCGCATACCGAGCAATGGCGCCGTAATACTAAGACCAACTATCAAGCTGATCCAGAACCCTTTTGCTCCCATCGGGGTGCCCCAAAATTCAGTCAAGGCCAGACTGTATCCGAGTGGTAAGCCTATCACCCAATAGGCAATAACGATCATCAACAATGGCACGCGTGTATCCTTGTAACCGCGTAACGCGGCAGCGGCACTAACCTGGAAAGCATCAGAGAACTGAAAGAGGGCACTCAGGTATAGTAAACCGACAGAGATACTAATAACCTCAAGATCACGGGTGTAGGTTCCCGCGATAGTTTCGGCAAAGACCAAGGTCACCGCCGCAGTGAACAAGGCTATGGAAGAGTTTAGTGCCAAGCCGGCCTTGCTGACGAGTCGTGCCCTATCATGTCGTTGCTTACCGATCGCATTACCGACCCGGATCGTAATCGCACTTGAGATGCTCAGTGGAACCATGAAAATCAGTGAAGAATAGTTCAAGGTGATCTGATGCGACGCGACTGTCAGCGCCCCTAGAGGTGAAAGAAACAGAGCGATCAGAGTAAAAATACTCGCCTCAACCAGTAATAAAAAACCGATCGGCAATCCTAGACGAATAAGTTGCCTGGCCCCCTCACTGCCGCGCTGCGTGGACAAGCGAAAGAAGTGGGTCATGCTGTATTTCCTGACACGCCATATGGTCAGCAGCATGCATCCGCACATAAACCAAAGGCTAAGGGCCGATGCCCAACCGCAGCCGACACCGCCCATCGCAGGTAGGCCCAACTTTCCATAGATGAAAACATAATTACCCGCCACGTTTACTGGAATACTGGCTAAGCCGATGATCATGCTTGGTCTTGCCAAGCCGAGACCTTCACTCAAATTACGCAGCAAGAAGAACAATGCAACGGCAGGTACTCCCCAGCTAATAGCGTTGAGATAACCGACAGCGATGCTGGCAATTTGAGGATCAACCTGCATCTTGGTAAAGACAAATCCGGCATTACGCAAGAGCAGAATGGTAATAAAAACGAGTGGCAGAGCCACGATAATGCCACGGCGGGCCAGTGGCCCTGTTTCAGACGTATTACCCGCCCCGTGTAACTGAGCAACCATCGGTGTGACTGCCAGGAACACGCCATAAAGGAACATGAACAACGGCCCCCAGATACTTCCACCAACGGCCACTCCTGCCAGATCGGTTGCGCTGACCCGACCGGCCATTACTGTATCAACAAAGGCAAGACCCTGCTGCGCCAGTTGAGCCGTCAGAATTGGTGCCGCCAAGTTTAGCAGCAGGCGGACTTCAGTTTTTAGTAGCTTGATTTGCCAGCGTCTAGATTTGATCATTATTCCACCTCAGCAATACTCTACCGACAGAGGCTAGAGTATTGTTACTTTTTGATTTGCTATAAAGACACTATTGGTAAATCCGCACTCCTGGATACATGTCGCTCAGGTGAGCAGAAGAGGGAGCAGTTCTTTGGCGTGTTCCAATTCCATAAATCGTTTATTTTTCAGGTGTCGCTCTTCGACATGTTCGTGATCCCAGGTTGTGTGAAATGGTATATGGACAGCCTTTCCACCAATGTTCACCACGGGCAGCACATCCGATTTGACAGAATTTCCAACCATCAAAAACTCATTCCTTGGTAGCTGGTACTTATCCAGCAATTTTTCATAGCTCTCTTCATTTTTTTCGCTGAGAATCTCAATGTGTTTAAAGTAGTTTGCTAAGCCTGAGCGAGCAATCTTGCTCTCTTGATCAACTAGGTCTCCCTTAGTAATAAGCATGAGGTCATAACGGCCTTGGAGCTGGTGTAACACGTCTTCAATCCCATCAAGCAGCTCAACGGGATTGCGGAGCATCTCTTTTCCCATGCTAATGATTTGCTGAATTTCTGCCCCTGTAACCTTCCCTTGGCCAATCTCTATCGCTGTTTCAATCATGGACAACATAAAACCCTTCACGCCATAGCCAAACAATTCCAGGTTGTTGATATTCTTAGCAAAAAGCTTTTTGCGGGCGATTTCAGGGGCGATATGATGAGACAACAAATCTACTAAGTCTTTTTCAATGGTTTGATAAGCGGGTTCATTGACCCAAAGCGTGTCATCGGCATCGAAGGCAACCAGTCTAATTTCTTGAAAAGGCATCCTTTCCCCTTTGTTGTGATATTTTGAAAGCACTGCAAACTTACACGCAGCTCTTTATTGCAAGAAAGGACATTTGTCCTTTGGGGGGGGGACATGGAAGCCATCAAACCAAAGCTGGCCCAAGATCTGTTGAAATTGTACGCACGAAGGTGTGAGGAGCGAGGCAGTTACACGGTTGAGAAAACTTTTCACGCAGGGGAGTTTCTAATTCACCAAGGAGTTACTCCCCAGAAGGTTTTCCTTCTCCTTCAGGGGGCTGTCAAAATTTATCACACCACTTCAAAAGGGAATGATTTCCTGATGGCCATTGTTGGCCCTGGAGAGATTCTTGGGGAGGCGGAAATCTTGACAGATGAACCACCGAACTGCTCAGTTAAGACACTTTGGGAAAGCAGAGTTGCTGTGTTGTCACGAAAAGCCTATTTAGATTGGCTTCGTGATGATGAAGACTTTGCCCTGTCTGTTAACCAAGTGCTCTGTTATCGCCTGCAAAATATCAGTACAAGGGCTGCAACGCACCTATCATACCCTCTTGAGTACTCCATTTTGAAACTGTTCCAGAGCTTGGCTGAAGAAAAGAAGTCCGCCGTTCTTAAAATTACCAAGACCGAAATTGCAGATTATCTGGGAACCAGCGTGCGGAGCATTAATCGAATACTGAAGAAATACCAAGAGCAGAAAGTCATTACGGCTAAGAAAGATGAAATTCTACTCCCATCTCTACCGACATTGGAAAAGTTAATGGGCGATTTTGAGATTTAGGTGCGCATAGGACGCTCTAATAGACCCTGACATGTACGAACCGCCGAAGGCAGAAGTGTCCAATATATTGTTCCAGACTATTTTCAGCGGTCAGATGTGGCTAAGAACCCAGATTCTTATAAACCCTCCAAAATAAGAACGGCCCACCTCGTTTCCAGGGTGGGCCGTTTTCATGTCTGGAAAGGGGGTGGTGAATTGCGAGACAACTCCAGATGGGCCATG
>SDWK01000654.1 GCA_004195335.1 Shewanella sp. | reverse complement strand
GTATTTCAGCAAATGCTTCAAATGTCCTTAATGACCGTTTACTTTTTGATTTTGAATTTTTAAATATAGGTCGTTCTCAATTTGAAACTGAAGAAACCAACAATCAATTAATTATATTCATTCAAAAACAAAGTAGTGGTATCATCCAGCGTTGGCTCGAGAATCTATCTCTGATGCAATGCTTTCATATCTATAAGCGCCTGCCTAAGGCTGAGCAGGAGGTCATATATCGCGTTATGCCTGCTTGCTTTAAGAGCGATATGGCAAAAATCAACGCCGAGGCACACCCGGTTATCGCTGTTGCTGCAACAAGCCCTCAGCTTTGTTTGACTGGTGACATGCAGGTAGGCGAAGCTATCGACAAGATACAGCTAGCTTGTGACTCATTCGACGATCGAGTGGTTTTCATTATCGATGAACAGGGCTGTTATCGTTTCACCCTGGAATTACACCAACTACTTAAGCATGAGCAATCAAGATTGTTAGCAGACATTGCTCATTGTGTTGAATCATGCCATGTCAGTACCGATAGGGAGGTGGCTGTCACCCAGTTACACCTCAGTGATTATGACCATCTACCTTTAGTTGACCTTTGGGGTAAGCCTGCCGGGGTTTTATATGCCAAAGAGGCTATGTCAGTATTGCGACAAGAGCAAACTCAAGATGTCGAAATGTTGATGGGCATTCAGGGGGATCATGATGATACCCCCTATATGCAGACGACAGTATTGGAACATGTTAAGAAGCGTATTTTCTGGATCGTAGGCTTATCTGCAGTTGGCATTTTATCTGGCATGGTGATTCAAAGTTATGATGATGCGATTATGGCATTGACTATTCTGGCGCTATATATGCCTATGGTTGCAGATACGGGTGGTAATGCGGGGAGTCAAGCCGCAACAGTGATCGTCCGCTCTATGGCATTGGGTGAACTTAAACTTAAAAATTGGTGCGATGTATTATGGAAAGAGCTGCGTGTGTCGCTGTTTATTGGGTTTGGGCTTGCGTGTGTCTCTTTTGTCAAAGTGTACTTTCTCTCCCACGGTGCCTCTTTACCTGGCAATATTACTTTATCCATGCTTGGAAGTGCAATTGCATTAGCGCTATTCATTCAGGTGGTTACGGCGACGGTAATAGGCGCAGCTTTACCACTAGTCGCAAAGCTATGTAGACAAGATCCTGCCGTCATTGCCAGTCCTGCCATTACGACCATAGTGGATATCACCGGTCTACTGATTTACTTCTATGTTACATCATTGATTTTACTTAATTAACTTTATAGCGATTAGTTTGTCACTGACTTTACTCATTAGCATTACGTAGAGTCAGTCGCTCTCCAATATTTCATTTTTAAAAACTAAATCCTAATTAGATAGGAGGACTGCCTATGTCCTATCAGCAAGTAAATACCGTTTCCATTATCAAGTGTTATCGTCCTATTTCTATTGTTATTCGGGGATTAATACTCGTCGTATTAACGATGAATACGGCTATGGGAGAGACCAATGGCTCAATGACTCAACCTCTTTATCTGGAACCGGAGACTGAGTTTTATGTCGAAATGGGTACAGACTCACTCTATATGGATCAAGGTCGTAATCAACTCGATGATGGCGGGATTGTCTGGAATCATGCCCAGTGGCAATTGGGAAGACTCACTGCAAATACCACAATTGGAAGGGCCACTCATCAAGACTATACCGAATGGAATAGTGGCGTGGAATTGGAGCTGCTAACGACCGCAGAATTAGAGGCAACTGTCGGCGTACAGTTTACCGAAATCTTTGGTCGTGAGCGTGAAAGTGATATTGAGTTAAGTACGAGCTTCATCTATGAAGGGATAGATTGGTTTACTTCTTCCATCGA
The DNA here is from genome assembly GCA_004195335.1 of Shewanella sp. Taxonomy (GTDB): domain Bacteria; phylum Pseudomonadota; class Gammaproteobacteria; order Enterobacterales; family Shewanellaceae; genus Shewanella. The sequence continues at coordinate 4,933 of SDWK01000654.1, read as the reverse complement.
CCACACATACTCATTAGATACTCATGGGCATTTTGTTGAGTTGGGCCTACAAGGTAAAGGGCTGGTATTTAAAAATGGGGCGACATTAATACCTTATGTGATACAAGCTTTCGATTTTGAGTTTGCCGTTGACGATTATAACGGGCCTAACCATTTTCAAATGGGGATTCAAGCCGCTTTTCCGCTCAATCAGCGCATCACTATTTTTGGTCATCTAAGCCACATAACGCCTCAGAAAGGGATAAAGCGTGAAGCAAGTACTAAGGCTAGTGATAGATACAGTGTTAAGGCCAGTACTAATGCAAGAGTGAAGCATACAGAAATAGAGACAGGTGCGACGAATGTGACAAGTAAGCAGATCTTTGCAGGTATCTATATTAGCTGGTATTTCTCGTAAACCTGAGACTAGATTGATGACTGAACTCGCTTGTTTGACTCTTTGTTGAAGCTTTGGCTTTGACGGCACCAAGGCGATGAATGTAAACCAGCACAAAGGCTCACTCACACTGAATGAACAGCGATATCCGGTGTGAGTGAGTTGGTTAACCATCGCTACTGAAAATGGGCAAGAGTTATCAGATAGGCCTATTTAAAGGGATTTATTGGGGGGCTCTCTTTTTCAGGGGAAGGTCTTCTGATAGCTCAAAAGTTCCTTCATGGCTCATTGATACTGACTATACTTCTACTCAAGTAAGGTCTGTTCACCCAGCGTCTGAAATCCTGAATTTGCTTGAGAGTATTGATATGTCAAAAGGTAAAATGTCTGACTCAGAAGATCATGATAAAGAGATCCCCATCGCTAAGCTGAAACCCGGTATGTATGTTGTGTCAATCTCGAGTGAAAACCGAAGCCTTAGTGTAAAATCTGAAGGGTATGTGCTTAACCTCGCGAGTATTAATCAGTTGATCCAATCCGGGATATCCCATGTTGTTGTCGATCCCGCCAGAGAGAAGAAAGCAGAAAAGATAGATAAAGTATTGCCGGAAATAGTTAGGACTTCACTGGAGAAGGATAGGGCTAAGCCTGAAGTGTCTCTCGAGCAAGAAATGAAAGCGGCGAATAAGCTCTATAACAATGCGAAAAGCTTACAGCAGAAGATGATTCACGCCATCACTGAAGGCAAAGTGATCGATGTCGAAGGAATACAAGAAAGTACCAATGCTATTGTTGATTCAATATTCAGAAATCAAGATGCGCTCTCCTGTTTATCTCGTTTAAGGATTAAAGATGACTACTTAGTGGAGCATTCGCTCAATAGTTCTATCTTAATGACGATATTTGCAAAGCATCTGGATGTCGATAAAGCGACAATTGAACAGCTCGCTCTTGGTGCTTTTTTGCATGATATTGGTAAGGTGATGATCCCCGATGAGATCCTGAGTAAACCGGGTAAACTCACATTGCCTGAGTATGAGATCATAAAGAAGCATGTGTCTCTGGGCGTCAATATTTTAGAAGATACGCCGCATATCTCCCATATGGTGATGAGTATGATAAAGGAGCATCATGAGCGCATCGACGGCAGCGGCTACCCATTACAATTAAGCGCCGACTCAATTTCAAAGTACGGCCGTATGATCGCAATCGTAGACAGTTACGATGCCATGACGGGAGAGCGGGTGTATAAGTCTGGGGTTCATCCGATAACGGCATTTAAAAACCTGATTAAAGAGTCACCTTCCTGTTATGACGATGCTTTGGTGGAGCAATTTATTCAATGCTTAGGCGTCTATCCTGTAGGCACTCTTGTCGAACTTAATAGTGGCAAACTTGGTTTGATAAGTAGATTAAACAGGAAGAAGCCACTACACCCTTATGTTCGTATTTTTTACAACACCCGATTAAAGCAAGCGATTGCTATGGAAGAGGTGGATCTGAGTCGTTCAAAATATAAAGACCAGATCGATCGCTGTATTAAGCCTGAGGAATTTAACATTAACCTGCTCGGTTTCTTTAAAGCCGCGTTTCTTGATTGATGAAGCTAAATGGAGTGAGGCGCGCCATCAAGCTCTTCTCTTTACGTTAGGTTAGAACAACCCAGACACTATAATAAAGGCTACGCTGACAAATAGAAGTCCGGTGAGTAAGTTGATGACTGGCGTGGCCTTGCGGATCGTCTGCTGTATGGAGGGCTTTGATAGTACTAATGCGATAAATACAAACCAGAATAAGGATAAAACTAGCAAAATCACGGCCGCAGAAATCTTCGTAGCCAAGTTAACTTCAGGAGTTATCATGGCAGAGAATAGGGTGATAAAAAATACCATGGCTTTTGGATTAAGCAGGTTAGTGTACAGGCCTTGCATAAACCCTTGTGTTGGCGTTAATTGATTGAATATTTTTGTTGTTTCTTTCTCTACGTGTCTTGCCTTAAAGTTCTGTAGGGTGCTGATTATGGCATTTATCCCCATCCAACCTAAGTAACTTGCCCCTGCCAGCTGCACGATAATAAATAGGGTATTTGAGCTTTTGATTAGCAGGCTGACTCCGGTTAAGCTCAACAGGGTGTGCAGCAAAATCGCAATGGAAATACCGACTGCGGAGGCAACGGCGGTAACTCTTCTCTCCTGACTGGCCATTTTGACTACGAGAGCAAAGTCAGGTCCAGGGCTTGCCAATGCGACGCTGTGAATGATGGCAAGTGACGCAAGTAAAGTAAGATCCATTAAATAGCCCATAAAGTGGTGATAGTCGCCATCATGCCGTGATTCGGTGTGCTGTGATAGGACAAAATTGCGGGAACGAACAACTATACCCAGAGTGGTTTATTAAACCACCCGCCGCTGAAAATTAGCTGGGGTTATCAGATAGGCTTGCTTAAAAGCTTTATTGAGATGGCTTTGATCAAAAAAACCGACTTGATGTGCGATATCCGCGACACTTCCCCCCTTAATCAAGGCTTTTTTGGCATATTCGAGTCGCACTCTCTTGAGGTAAGCATGTGGTGTCATTCCTATTGATTGCTTGAACTTCCTTAAAAACTGAAATTTACTTAATCCAACATTGTTTGCCAGTGTTTCGAGTCGAAACTCCTGGCCCGGATCGTCATGAAACATGGCCATGACCTGTTTGATTTGGGATTGAGATAAGGCGTTGTTTCTGTCTTCGACCTGCTGCGGTACGTTTCCGTGGCGTAGAAAAAGCTCAGTGGTAAAGGCCAGCATGCTGGTCTCTAACTGTAAACTACTAAGGTTACTTTGATGTTGAGTTAGCATCAAATGAAGCGTTAAAAATGCATTATATAGATGAGGGTCATTGATTAAGGGTGTGTGAAAGAAACCCTCAGTTTGTCTCATCTCCCGACTTATTTGAGACACATAGTGATAGGGAACAGACATCACATGAACCTGGTAGCCATCAGAGGTATCGCTTTGACCATTGTGGGTTTCGTCGGGATTGAGTGCTGATATCAATCCTGGCCCCAAATGATAAGCACGGCCTCTATGGCTATATTGCTGACAACCGCTTGAAACTACACCTATGTGGTAATCGAGATGTACATGACTGTCGAACTGAAACCGCTTGAAATTTGCACGACTTAGCTCAACCTCAGGTAATATAGGGTTATGCCAATATTGGATGCTCTCTTTGTGCATGACTCTCAGCTGTTCTCTTTTAATAAATCATTCTAACTTTAGGTTAGGTTAGACAGCTAGTAAATAATTGCAGCGCCTAAAAATGAACCCAATGCCAGTCGAGACTCGTGTATTTCATTAGTAAATAGATCATAATGTTCCTCTGCTTAAGTTAAAAAATTGATTGGAGCTTTGCTTGTGAAAGGACTGATTTTACGTGAAATGAAAGTACAACCTGCTATCGAACCCGAGTATGAGGTACAAAGACGTGTGGCTTTTATTAAGTCTAAGCTGAAAGAGTCTTATACCCGGACGCTAGTGCTTGGGATCAGTGGTGGTGTCGATTCTTCTCTTGCCGGTCGATTATGCCAATTAGCCGTTTATTGCCGTTCGATTGCCTTATCATGTGCAAAAAGATGAAGATGAAGCGCAGCTTGCGTGTCAATTTATCTCACCTTCTAAACAAGTGACTGTAAATATCCATGATGGCGTGGTTGGTGTGCATCAGCAAACGTTGGCAGGGCTTAAAGAGGCGGGTATTGAGTGTGCCGATGAAGGTAAAGTTGATTTCGTAAAAGGTAACGTCAAGGCCAGAATGCGAATGATCGCGCAATACGAAATAGCGGGATTGACTGGTGGCTTGGTTGTCGGCACCGACCACAGCGCAGAGAATATTACCGGTTTTTACACAAAATGGGGCGATGGTGCCTGTGATTTGGCGCCCTTGTTTGGCTTGAATAAACGTCAGGTTCGTCAACTGGCAGCATTCTTGGGCGCACCTGACGTGTTAGTACACAAGGCACCAACGGCTGATCTGGAAGAAGATAAACCTCAGTTAGAAGATGAAGTGGCTTTGGGGCTCACCTACGATCAGATTGATGATTTTTTAGAGGGAAAACTGGTCGACTCTGCTGTAGATGACAAGCTCATTGGGATCTATAAAGCGACTCAACATAAGCGCAAGCCAATCCCCACTATCTATGATTAAGAGCACTTGATCGTTTTTTCAAACAAAGGCGCAATTAGCGCCTTTTTTATTGGTTAAATACCAATCAGTATAAGAAAGTGATCTACTTAGAGTATTTTTGGCAAACTAATTCAAGGCGAATGGGTGAGGGAATGGTGCTCCCTTGTAAAGTCATTCAACGCAGAAGTAGGCAGCCAAAAACACGCCTGAAAGGCGAGTTTTAGCACATCTGATGCCGTGTTAACGAGCTTAAACGTAGAATAACTATGCTCTTCACTCGTTGCGACAAATACGGTCTTGCATGTTCCCGACATACTTAAGACATTTCCTCCCCTGACCCATAGGGATATGGGAAATGTCTTTAAAGCGTCTGGAACGCTTAAGACCTGG
>SDWK01000400.1 GCA_004195335.1 Shewanella sp. | reverse complement strand
CCGCGGACGCCCAACCAATCCAATCGCAAAAGCGCAACACGCCCGCAATGATTCCAACAAGTTATCAACACGCCATCTATTAAGCAATCAACGCTTTACCTGGAAGAACTAAGAATTTAGATAATCGAAGAGATAATCACCAAGTGTAGATGCGGCTGGGGACGTTGATGGCATGGATGCCATCGTCGAGCCTCCAAGGAAGACTCTTTTGAAATCAAGAGCCGGCGTTTCGCAGAAGTATCTGCACATTCGGCTCACCGCAGGTGATAAATAGCATTGAAGGTTCAACCTTCAAGCACACTACTCAACACCAACAATTCGCATCCATGTGATCACGACGTTTATCAAGCGGAGCTTGATTAGAGCTTGCCCCCGTTAGGCCAAATTTGATATCAGCGGAAAATCTTAACCCAAGCGTTAAGAGTCTATCAATCGGCAAGCAAGCTCAAATTGATGCTGCAACGCCCCCTTGTTGGCTTCAACAACCCGTAACCCGGCCTCGCTGGCCATTTGATATGCCGGCTTGTCTTCAAAGTTACGCACGAGGGCATTGCCTAACTCTTCAGCCGAAGAGACCACCTGTAAGGCACCAGCCTCGTTAAGCAGAGCTGTGATTTCGGCAAAATCCCAATGATGTGGCCCGACAAATACAGGTAATCCCAGCGCAGCAGGCTCAAGCGGATTATGGCCACCATTTTCAATTAATGTACCGCCGACAAATGCCTGATCGGCGGCGCCATAAAAGGTTAATAACTCTCCCATGGTATCGCCGAGTAATACCTGAGTTGCACCATCAACACTCTCATTCAAGCTGCGTCTGGCGAGCTTAAATCCCGCCTCTGATATTTTGGTGGCTGCCGCATCAAATTTCTCGGGATGACGCGGTACCATGATCAGTAACGCATCCGGAAATATCGATAATAAACGTCGATGTGAAGCCAAGATGGCATCAAATTCACCGGGGTGAACGCTGCCGGCAATCCATACGGGACAGGTTGTTGAACGCCATTGTTGACGCAATGCCTTGGCCTGCTCAAGCTTGTCATCAGCAATGGTAAGATCGAACTTTAAGCTGCCACACACCTCAACCTTATCGGCGTTCACGCCTAATGCGATAAAACGATCTGCTGCTTGCTGTGACTGAGCCGCTATCGAGTCCAGACTTTGCAACATAGGTTGAGTAAGGGTTATCTGCTTTTGATATTGGCCAGCCGACTTTTCAGATAAGCGCGCATTGGCAAGCATCAGCTTGATTCCTGAACGAGAGGCCTTATGGATCAAATTTGGCCACAGCTCGGTTTCCATAATAATGCAGCACTGCGGGCTCACCTGTTTCAAGAATCGACCCACACACAAAGGCAGATCGAAAGGCAGATAACAATGCTGAACACCGTCACCGAAGGCTTTTTTTACCTCGGCAGAGCCAGTTGGACTCGTCGTGGTCACGGTAATGGTAAGCAGAGGGTATGCCTGTTGGATCGCTCTGATCAGTGGTATGGCGGCAAGGGTTTCCCCCATCGAGACGGAATGAATAAGCAGGTCGCTCTTATTGAACGAAGTAAGACCAAATCTCTCTCCCCACCGACCACGGTAACCGGGACTCTTGATGGCACGCACGGCTAAATATATAACCAACAAAGGAAAAAGTAGATAGAGTAATATTGAATAAAAAAAACGGTTCATTCGCCCATACGCTTAATTGAATGGCATTATATAAGTCAGTAATTTTAACACACTAATTCAGCCTGCAAGATCCAGATTAAAGATAATTTACCTGACATTTTTGCTAAGTTGCGTTAGCTTATTCAATCAGTCGATATTTACTGCGTTATCGCTTATTTATGTAGGGTACACTACACCACACAAGCTCCGCCTTACTCTCACAGATAAAGAGTAAAGGTCAACAACTCGCTGCAAAAACAACCATGAAAGGTCAACAGGCCCTAGGATCAATATGAAAACCCGCGATAAAATCATCCACGCCAGTTTAAAGTTATTTAACGAGCGGGGTGAAAGAAATATCACAACAAATCATATTGCTGCCTACCTCAATATTAGCCCCGGAAACCTCTATTACCATTTCCGTAATAAAGAAGACATTATCAGCTCGATATTCCTTCTATATGAGACTCACTTAGACTCAGGTTTTCAACCTTATATGGGACAAGAGGTCAATGTCGAATTACTCGCTGGTTATTTCGATACCATGTTCGAAACCCTGTGGGAGTTTCGTTTCATGTACGATAATCTCACCGATATTCTGACGCGAGACGCCGCAGTGCTTAAACGGTACCAGCACATCCAGCAACAAGCATTAAATCGCTCCAGCCACATCTTATCTAAACTGAAACAAGATGGCGTGCTCGCCATAGAGCAAGACCAGATCACACCATTGGCTGACACGATGAGAATGATCGCCTGTTTCTGGATCGGCTATAAACAGACTCACTCAATTAATGCCACGGTTACCAAGGCATCTCTGTATGAAGGTTTACTCAGAGTGCTTATGATCTTGAAGGCTCATGCAACGCCTGAATCACAAGGCACCTTCACCAGACTAGAGCAACATTATAAAGCCATGGTTAACACCTGCTTTATGCCCGACTTAGAGGTTCACTCGTTGGCCTAATATACCAGCCAACATATTTCTTACTCCCCATTAGATTTACCATTAATTCTGGCTCGTTGAATATTTACTTATTTAACGGCCGTATCGATATGCCACCTCAGCACTATCTTCTCTGAACAAAGATTAACGACTTAACGATCTAAATGATCAACCTGAGTGATCTAAGTTGTCAAAATACTTAATGAGATAAGTATCACTTCACAGCGTTCACAATCATTTTATAATTGAGCTTTGCCTGATTAATTCTGTCAGTGCTAGTATGTATACTAAAATGGTCATTGGTCAGACAAATCGTCGATTAAAGATGAGTTTCATTTATTAATAATGAATCCAATTAGGACGCAAATGAAAACCCGCGATAAAATTATCTATACCAGCTTGGAGCTGTTTAATGAACATGGTGAAAGGAATATCACTACCAATCATATCGCTGCGCACCTAGGCATTAGCCCGGGTAATCTCTATTACCACTTCCGTAATAAAGAGGACATTATTCGTTCCATTTTTGCCCTATACCATAATCACCTCGAGTCAGGGTTTCAGCCCTACGAGGGAGAACCGATTAGCATTGAGCTACTCATAAGCTACTTTGATGCGATGTTCTATGCGATGTGGGAGTTTCGTTTCATGTACGCGAATCTGACCGATATTCTTAGCCGGGATGATGAACTTAAAAAACTCTATCTGACTACTCAGAAGCAGGTACTCACCCGTAGCAATCAGATCTTGTTTAAATTAAATCAAGATGGCGTGCTATCGATAGAACAAGAGGAGATCACCCCCCTTACCGAAACACTTAAAATGATTGTCAGCTTTTGGATTGGCTATAAACAGATCCACTCTATCGATACACGTATCACCAAGACTTCACTCTATGAAGGCCTGTTAAGAGTGTTAATGCTGGCGAAAGCCTATTCTACTCCGGATTCTCGGGCAACGTTTGTTCGACTCGAACAGCATTATCGGAAACTGGCGGCATCGCCAACCGCACAGAGCGTCTGACGTTATACCAATCAGTATAAGAAAGTGATCTACTCAGCGTATTTTTTGGCAACTAATTCAAGGCGAATGGATGATGGAATGGTTGTTCCCTTGTGAGGCCATTCAACGCAGAAGTTGGCAGCCAAAAACACGCCAAGCAGGCGAGTTTTAGCGCATCCGATGCAGTGTTAACGAGCTTGAACGTAGAACAACTATGCTCTTTACTCGTTGCGAGCAACATGGATGTTGCAAATGTCATTTATGCAGGAGCAATTAATGACCTTGCCTCAGAAGCGCTAAATTCTCGCTGAGCGAGCACATCTTTATACTGATTGGTATTGATCGCCGGTGTCACCACTGGCGCTCTATTTTTGATTAGATAACTTCCAGTCCATTAAGATTAACCCCTTTCTACAAACCTCTCTAAAAAGATAGATATGAATGACACTCATCAGTGTTTCTCTCGTTGTGTTAATGATTAGTTTTATTAATGTGAATAGCCTGCATTCCCTAAACTAATTAATCTTGCTGCCACCGATGAAAAAAAGGCTGTAGGGCTAGCGGTTTTAAGGTTAAAATGCCGCCACTCCCATACTCAAAATAATGCTAACGAAGGAGAATTAAGGTGACAACGACCTCATTCTATAACCAGCTCAATCAACAACTCGCAGACGTTAAAGCCGAAGGCTTATACAAGAGTGAGCGCATAATCGTCTCTCCTCAGCAAACCGAAATTCGGGTCAATGGAACCGAAGTGATAAACTTCTGTGCCAATAACTACCTTGGGCTTGCCAACCACCCCGAGCTGATAAAGGCGGCGGCAGCCGGTCTGAATGAACATGGTTTTGGTATGGCTTCCGTTCGTTTTATTTGTGGCACCCAAGATATTCATAAACAACTCGAGTCTAGCCTGAGTGAATTTTTAGGCATGGAAGACACGATTCTTTACTCTTCATGCTTCGATGCGAATGCGGGTCTTTTTGAAACATTACTAAGCGGTGAAGACGCCATCATCTCAGATGCCCTTAATCATGCTTCTATCATTGACGGAGTTCGCCTCTGTAAGGCTAAGCGCTTCCGTTACGCCAACAACGATATGGCCGATCTCGAGACTCAGCTTAAAGCCGCAAAAGAAGCCGGTGCCCGTAACATCATGATTGCTACCGATGGGGTATTCTCGATGGATGGCGTTATTGCCAACCTGAAGGGTGTCTGTGATCTCGCCGATAAATACGGTGCTCTCGTTATGGTCGATGACTCTCATGCGGTAGGCTTTATTGGAGCTAATGGTCGTGGCACACATGAATATTGCGAAGTCATGGATCGCGTCGATATTATCACCGGAACTTTAGGCAAGGCTCTAGGCGGTGCATCGGGCGGATTCACTTCGGCTAAAAAAGAGGTGATTGATTGGTTACGTCAACGCTCTCGTCCATACCTATTCTCTAACTCTTTGGCTCCTTCCATTGTCACGGCATCGATTCATGTACTCGAAATGCTCAAGTCAGGACAGGCACTACGTGAAGCCGTTTGGGAAAATAGTCGTTACTTCCGTGAAAAAATGACCGAAGCAGGCTTTACTTTAGGTGGTGCAGATCATGCCATTATCCCTGTGATGATTGGCGATGCTAAGCTAGCGGGTGACTTCGCAAACCGACTACTCGAAGAGAATATCTATGTCGTCGGCTTCTCATTCCCTGTTGTTCCTAAGGGACAAGCCCGTATCCGAACTCAGATGTCTGCGGCTCACACCAAAGCGCAGATAGACAAAGCTATCGATGCATTTACTCGTATAGCCAAAGATATGGGTATCATTTAATTAGGAAATCGAGATGAAAGCACTGAGTAAGTTAAAGCCAGAAGAGGGTATCTGGATGGTCGATGCTCCCAAACCGGAGATGGGCCATAACGATCTGTTAATAAAGATCAGAAAAACCGCTATCTGTGGTACCGATGTCCATATCTATAACTGGGATGAGTGGTCACAAAAAACCATTCCGGTTCCTATGGTTGTAGGACATGAGTATGTTGGTGAAGTCGTCGACATGGGCGTTGAAGTACGTGGTTTCAATGTCGGTGACCGCGTTTCCGGTGAAGGCCATATTACTTGCGGTCATTGCCGTAACTGTCGAGGTGGACGAACTCACCTTTGTCGCAATACCTCCGGAGTCGGCGTCAATCGTGATGGGGCTTTTGCCGAATATTTAGTTATTCCAGCATTCAATGCCTTTAAAATCCCTGATGATATCTCAGATGATCTCGCCTCTATCTTCGATCCATTTGGTAATGC
>SDWK01000395.1 GCA_004195335.1 Shewanella sp. | reverse complement strand
AATAAAGCGCCTCTGGACCATACTGGTACCGTAGGCGCTTTGTTTGGTTTTGACGACTCTCGGGTTCGGGACGAGAAGCCGTTGAAACTTATCTGAAATGTTGGTCGGGGCGAGAGGATTTGAACCTCCGACCCCCTACTCCCGAATTCGGTGAACCCTTGAGTTTTTCGGCCCTCGTGTATGCCAAAAGTTGAGTAAATTCAGTGGCTTCTACGGCATTGCCTTGGAAGGTCAAGACCTTCTACCACATCTCAGACGTGATAGGCCGCAGGCTAGACAAAAGAGGCCGCTACAGAAATTTAGAGCCTGATCGCATCGTGTAAAATCTTGAAGAAATTGAAGGAGATAGACAAACCATGCCGCTTGCTTCAGCATCGGAACGCTAAGAGAATCGATCCCTGCTAAGTTCGAAACGGTAGCGCGTAAGGAAGTCCTTTCGATTGCATTGGGACCGTAGGTTGACCGTAGAGGTCAGGGCTTGTCGTTTTACGGTAGCTGGCATGTGGAACCACCAACTCCTCACTTTTGCCTCGTTAGAAATCTTCATCATCAAACAGCGCCGACAAGTCATTCTGACTCGTCGTGTAGTGAAGATCACGCCCCCACTTTACCTTGCTCTTTTCTAGGTCGAAGAATTGAAGGATTTTTGCCTTGATACTTGGCTCAAACAGAACTGAGTCCATCAGGATCTTGGCTGACGACGATTCCGTCTTCCAGAGCACCCGCCCTCGGGGAATTGAAAAGTATTCTTCCTGACGTAACTCTGGAAAATCCTGCAGCAGGGTACGGCTGTTGTCCCAGAGATCGGTATGATTGTCCGGGCTATCAATAGTTCCCGTTGGCATCTCTTCTCCCGCATCTAACTCGATAGCCCGACCGATCACAGTTTCCTTATAAAGCCAAAAAATTCCTATTTGTGGCATCTCGCTCCCCCTATTCCGTCATGGTAAACTGTCGCAGCAATTGTTCTTGTCCGTTTGACAAGAGTAGATCCCGTGTCATCTCTCTAAGTCCGCTATCCCCACGGCTCAAATATTCTGCCAGATGAAAACAGTCTCCCGGATCAAGGCCTCCGCGTTTAGTAAGGGACTCGTGTGCCGCCCGTCGCACCCGGTAGCTGCTATCAGCCAAGGCATCTATCAACGCAGTATTGCTGATGTGCCCATAGTCGATCGCTGCCAGGCGGACCTCTTCGATGGGATCAAAAATAAGCTCTGAAACATCCGGGAAGCAAACATCATCAGCATTGTGTAAGTACTGTGAAAAAAGCTTCAGAGCTGTACAACGGATCTCCCAGCGATCGTCATGAAGAGTTTCCTTGAGCAGCGTCAGGAAAAGGGTGGTTAGCGGTTTATCCAGTTCAGACAAAATCTCTTCAGCGGCATACTTCTGAGTTGAATCATTGGAATTCAAGAGATCAAATAAAAATTGCATTACGGCTCCTATACCCAGTCCTCAACTTAAAGGTTCGCTTGGAGAAGACTCTTTCTTAAGAAGTAGCTCAACACGCATAATGTCCTGCCGAACTTCCTGTAGGGCATGTTCCGGTGTTATATTTCGGCATCGCTGATACTCCTGCACTGCCTCACCGCCGGTAGCGATCAGCGTCTCTAAATATTCAACAAACTCATATAGCCAAAGCTTCTTCCCTTCTAAATATCCAACATTGCTAAGCGCATAAATGCGGTCATAGACCCAGGTTGCGGGATACATTTCTGACTTAGGCTGTTCATCGTAGTTTGAAAAGCCCAGACCAATAAGATAATCGCAATCACCGCAAATCTTAACGCCCACGATAGAGCTGAGTTCAAATTGAGTGGCCAGTAAAAGCTCGCAGACGGGACACTTCCTGGAAACGGGGTCAACTTTATTAAGGGTCATATGGGGTCCGATCATAAGAACGATGCAGCATCGATGCTGTTAGACGTTGAGTGGCTCTGAAAACAACGACTACATTTAATTCAGACTAGGCAAATCGACAAAGAAGAGACCCTCAGTAATGGAAAGGGTCTCTTCTTCAGTTCGGACTATTCTGCTTGACCTTGAATGGAAGTGATCCAATCGTTCAAAGCCTTTTCAGATCTCGGCTGGATTTTACCCAACCCTATCGTCTAGCTCTCGACCAGTTTAAGCTTCAGGTGGCTCGAGATTAAGGTGCTTGAGGGGTTGTTTTCTCTGCCATCGGCATTGATTAGGTTGTAGGTCGCCTTTACGCCTTTCCCGATAAGTTTATTGACATCTCTTTTACCCATGCTCTTAACGGTTCTTTCATATTCGCGCCTGAGTTCTTCGTCGTTTTCAATGATCAAGAAAACTTCATTTGTGATTTTCTCGTTCAACCTATTTATGGCAGCTTGAGTCAATGCTCCAGGGGCCATTATTGGCTCTTCAGTGCAAATGGTGGTTTCCATTTCATTTGACTCTATCAGGGCGAGAACTTTCTCCGCCCATTTTGTTGCTGACCCTTTAGTGATCTGCAGCTTCCAATAGTAGGAGCTAGGGTCATGTTGTGGCCCGTCAAATTCAATTTCAATTGGCAAAGTACTCATGAGTAAATGGGCACGCTCGCGATTGAGATGTTTCCACCCAAGGGCAGACTTCAGTTCTTTTAGCTGAACTTCATAAGTGTCACGTCCTGGGACAGATACGAGAGCAATATAGCCGTCCTCTACACCCCCGCTGGCGTTTATGTTCCATCCTGCGGCCCTTGCAATTTGTTGAACTTCCCCCTGCATCATTGTTGACTCCTTTTGGATAGATTTTGGTTTGGTGTAATTCGCGGCGGTAACGGTAACTAATGAAACATTCCAACGCACAGTTTTTTAACTAAAACCCAATGCGTTGAAGGGGCTTTTTGCTAACGAAGCGGCAGGCTAAACTCAGTGTGCCCACCTGGACCATCGAAGAGCACAAAGGTCAATCCTGTGCATTGGGATAGGTATAGCCGGACTCATCAAGCCACTCCCTGTAGACCTCGTCTGTGTCGGACATATACTGCTCAAATGTCGATATGGCACCTGCTGACAAGTAGTATCGCTTTTCGCCTTGGGGTATTTGTTTGATGTCCAGAACAAATTCTTTGACCCCTAATCTTTTGCATACTTTTTTGGCCCCTCCAACTCTTGAGGACATGCTTCTTTCTGTCATCTTTCCAGTCTCGTTGAGAGGGATATCTTTTAGCTGATCAAAGGTCAGGAATCGTCCCTTCGTATCTTCCTCGCCGCGGAGAAGGATCAGATGCGCAAGTTGGCGCGTCTCCCAGCTTACATCATCAAAAACTTCATAGATGGCATCATTGTCTTTTCCTTCTGCGGAGGAAAGGACCCCTGCTTCTGCTAGGCGGGCCATGATCTCAGCGCTATTTCCCCCTGAACAGAGTTCTTTGATAAATGTTGCTACTTGGCCTTGTGTTCCTTCGATGGTAACTTTCATTGCGATCCTCCTGTTGAGTTATTGATATGGTCGACCTTGGCTCGAAACGTCGTCTTGGGTCGATAATCACACTAGCTAAAACGGAAGTCAAGAGAAAAAACGAATCGTCTTCGACGACTTGCATTTGAGTGTATCGAAATGGCGTCGTCTTTCTGTGCGGTGCGCCACATCAAGACCTTTGGTCTGTCTTGTGTCGACAACGATAGCTGTGAGTAGGGTGCTATTTGGTATGCAAATCTGACCTCTTCGAGATGAAGTTGCCATTCACCATTGATCCACTTAGTCTCTGACTTCAGTCGTCTTGGTAGAGAGTTAAGTCGTATCTTGCCCAAGCGTGCACTGATGTCGCGCAGAGTGCGAATGTCTGATCTGCGCCGGGGGCAAAATCAAGCCTGGGCAGTCGCTGGGATCGATTAAGTTGATCAGCGAGCTCGATAAGTACGACATCGAAGCCCTGCACGAGGGATGTCTCTCTGAATCGGGCAATTATTTTCAAGACCTTCAAAAAGCGCTGTTTATTGCCAGCAAGGTCGATGGTTTTAGCTTAGAGTTGTCGATCGGTTCTATGGAAGGTGATCTGGATAGTACGGAGATTCTAGAATTCAATATTGAAGTGAGCAGTCAAGCGGCCAGCGGCAAGAGGCAATATGATTACGTGGGGGCCATTAAGGCTATGGCCCCCACGTAATCATATTCTTATTTGGGCTTATAGGTCATGAAGCTCTTGATCAATGTACTCTTTGGCTTGCCAGATTCGCCATTATCAGTCAAACCGTAAGCGGCCTTGACTGCCTTGCCAATAGTCATGTTGACAGTGTCGAGATTGCTGTCTGAAATAGCTCTCAAGTACTCTCGCATCAAATCTTTGTCGTTTTGGATAGTCAGAAAAATTTCGTCAGTGATTTTCTCGTTAAATTTAGCGATTGCTGCACTAGCGATTTCTTTTGCGGCCATGATTTCCCTCCTGATGGGTTTGTGATGCCAATAATCATTAATTTGCAAAGATAAAACAGGCAATTTTTTAATACAACAAGCTTGACCTGCCTGTTCAATGTTTATAGTCCCGCTAAAATTGATAATTTAAACCATCAGTTGGCGGGAGGGCTGGAATCTTCAGTTTTTGCAAATTCTGATGAGGCCGACTGTAGTGGTTCAATGTAGCCGGACTGAAGGTAAGTTCGTGCTGTCTCTCGAGACAATAGTACCGTTTTTAGTGTAAATAATGAAATTCTGATACAGACACAGCCCCCGTTTTAGGTGGCCAATCCACGGGGGCTGTGTTTTTATTAATAAAATTGAGAGTCCCGACCTGTATTTGCTATTCCAGCTGGATGTTTAGTTCTTGGCAGGTTTTTTCAACTAGTGCCATAACTTCATGAATGAATTGATTGCGGTTTGGTGAGGGCGTGAGATTTGGAATTGGAGCCGCCTTGTCGTAGATGTCCGCGGATATGATCTCGGCGCGGACGAATGTCGATCCTGTGCCGGACTGATTGAAGGCTTTCTGCCACTCTTCTGATCTCTCGGTCCAGATTCTTCGACTTGCGAGATCTAGGAGCCTCCCCGTAAGGGTGGAAGATAGTTCATCGAATATCTGTTGTTGCTTGTCCTCGTCTGGTTTGCCGCCTTCCCACTCAATTGGCTCCTGGATTGTCACGTAAATAAGTTCTCCGATCTGTTTATGTAGATCTGACACGGGACGTAGATTGTCGTATTCGTCTGTCCAGCCATTGGCAAGGCGCCGACTTAGCGCTTTGATTCGTGTCCAGTGCTCTTTGTTGGCCCCGGCCTTGTTCTTCAGCCCAAGGCGTGAGAGCCATGTTTGGTGAAACTGATCGGCAGCTTCCCTGATCGCGAGAACCAAATTTGTTCGATCGTAGGTAGGACGCGCTTCGACAGGTTCGGGGCGCTCCACTATTTGTTCAACGGCGACAAGGAGCGACTTCATTTGCTCTGCGGTTTGCTTGCCGCGCCTCTTGTTGGTGTCGAGAACTTTATCTATGCCGCCGAGAAAGAAACATTGATCAGTGAGCCTTGCCCTGAGTGTGCGTTCTGCGTTTGGACCTAGGTCCTCACCGAGACGAGTCATTATGTTCTCCGCCGAGGCGAGGACATGCTCTCGTTTGGCGGTAACTGTTGGCAGGTTGTCTCCCTTGACCTCGTCGAAGTGGGTGAAGCAGGTCAGTAGCTTCTTGATGTTGCCTGTCTGGATGAGTGATCGAAGTGCCGCGACTGGTGCTGCCTGCATAGGTTGAGTGGCATTGTCGACAAGAACAACGGCATCTACGGTATCTATCCGGCGGAGAAGTTTTGTTGAGAGGCTGGATGATGAATCTGGGGTATGCCCGAGTCCCTCACCGTCAATAATAACAAGTGGAATCTTGGTGTCAGGTTTGACTTTCTGCTATTTACTGATAGCTTCCCCATATGCCACGAAAACCCCGCATCCATTTCCCCGGCGCTGTTTATCAC
>SDWK01000129.1 GCA_004195335.1 Shewanella sp. | reverse complement strand
ATCTCAGCCAGTGATATCGCTCGCCGATTGAAGGTTCCGGTGGATATCTTGAAACGTGCGGCCAGTTTCCGCGAGGTTGTCGCTGCGCTGTTTGCCGGCCGTAATACCTGATCGGACCGTTGCCATTCAGTAGGGGTGACTCTCAGGACTCGCCTTGTGCCCACAGCGGAGGGTGCATGTGACTACGTGGCGAACCCGCTGCCACTGCTCACGACAGCCTTCCCGCTAGCTGGATTCTGGTGACCGATGCTACGAAGGTTTCACCGATCAGGATCTGACCCAGTAGCAGCATATCACCCTGTTTCTGGCACCGGTGGTCGAGGTGCTGGCGCTGAAGAGATCCGCCCGTTCGCCGCTCGATACCTACCTTGGCCACCGTTCCGGGCACGGGTGTTTAACGGCCAGGTCAGTCGCGGCGATAGCGATGGCGAACAGATCAAGGCCGCGATCTGGTACAGCGACCTGCGTGACTTCACCGCGATCAGCAACAATCGCCGCCAAGCGCCATTGCCGCAGAAATTACGCAAAAGCCAAATACTTACAATCCCTTATAACTAGAAGAAAACTAAAAGACGCACCGAGAAGCGTTGAAATAACCGCGCATAATCGGAGATTCGTAATCCTGAACGGGGCCATTCAGACTTTGACCCTATAAATAACAGCCAAAATCTGCTTTTCTAATCGCTACTTGTCGCTTATGCTTATGCTTATTAAAAAATAAAAATAAAGGGCTATAAATCATGAGCTTTCGTTCCACTATCAGCCTCCTAATCCTGATCCCCGTTATTGTAACCTCCCCCGCTACCAGCTTTGCCGAAGACGATGATGGACGTAACACCCTCGTATTACGTCCCAAAGAGCGCGCCATGATGCTCCAAGATATGCGCCACTACCTCGAAGGTATTAAGCAGATTACCCAGGCTATCGCCAAAGAGGATTCTGCAGCAATAGAATCAGCGGCCCGTTCAATGGGGAAAATAGCTATCTACAACGTCAAGCCGGTGATGTCTGCCAATTTAGTCCCGCACTTCCGTAATCTGGGATTCCAGCTACATAATAAATTTGAGACTTTAGCAGACGCGGCCGCGGCAGGCCGTGAACCATTGCAGCTACTGGGCGATCTGAGCCTATTGATGACCCAGTGCGTAAAGTGTCATGAGTCATACACGGTCGGTGACTTTTCACACGGTAAAGATCACTATTAACCCGATGGACAAATAGGTCTCATAGCTATTTCCCATCGTCCCTAAAATATGCCACAGTTGCGCAGAGCTACATATTCCTCAGGAACTCGCATGGGTCTTAGACCCATGTTGACGCCTCCTTGCGCCTCCTATAAACCCGCCGGGTTAATAATGAGTAAATGTAAAAAAGCCTGCTTAGCACAAGCCAATTACCTTTGGGGGTAAAATGAAATGGCTTATCTCCCATGAGCAGTCACCGGGTCATACAATTCAGATCATTAAAATGTAAGGCCTGACCCCACGCTCCGACCCACGCTCCGATTTGAGCAGCTTGTTAGTTGCTTTTGTACACTGCAGAGCGATGCCCAACTTTCACGACATTGACGACCAGAACATCATCTCTTATTTCGTAAACGATACGGTACAGACCCTGTCTTACGCGGTAGTTCTCCTGGCCTGATAGCTTGGTGCAAACTTCTGCTCTTGGGTTCTCAGCAAGCGAGTCAATGCGCTTTAGAATACGCTGGACATCCTGCTTTGGAATACTCTGGAAGTCTTTAGCAACTGATTTCTTAAAGGTTATTCTATATTTTTCCATTTTTCTTCAGATCGTTAAGCAGGTCTTCGTAGCTGATTTCTGGTTCATGGGCTCGTTCGGATATTGCTTTGAGGTCTTCTTGGTCTTCGCGCATAAGAAGACGTACTGCCTCGTCAATAAGTTCGGACACAGATACTTGTGATGAAGCAGCTCTAACCTTTAAGGCATGATGAATGGCTGGTTCAAAGTAAACGGTTGAGCGTTTTGATAGGCTGCTCATGGCTTGCTCCTCTCTGTATGTTACAGAAGCACTATAGCATTGCAGCACCATGATGTCATGACGCTATCTGAAGGGAGTTGCAATGTGCAATGCAACTAACGCCTTTGTCATTTGCGTTTTTGTTGTAGTGGAGTTTTGGGGTAAAGTGGCGAAGCCACCCCAAAACGGAGCGTAGACAAAAACGTCAAATGGACAAACTTGTTATAACTAGGGATGCCATACTAAGCCTCACAAGCTATCATTTACTTTACTATGAGCCAGTATCTTTTACATCGATTAGTGAACTTCCCAGACTTTGATTAAAACGTGGTCTGTCCACTATTTTCTTTCTCAATAAATTATGAGTGTGTATTAACATTTTCTGGATCGTACATTGCTCCATAACCAACAGCTTCAATCTTCATAGTATAAATCTCATCCATATAGTCCATATTAAATTCGCGACCTACCTCGCAATACTCATGGGGAATAAATGCCAAGGCAATGTTCTTACCAATACTTGGGCCGTATTCGATACTGGTAGTGTATGAGCGTCGACCTATAGAATCTATTAGCACTTCATTTGTTTCTGGGTCAATAATAGGACAATTACCTAATGGATAACGTTTTACACCCTCTGCATCGGTGTTATCAACCATGCTTAAGGTACAAAGGTAAGCGGGTTGATGTTCGCGTTCACGTATCTCTAGATAGGCTTTTTTGCCATAGAAATCAGCGGCTTTAACAAGTTTACGAGCAAGGTCAACTTCTAAGAGATTGTACTCTGTAAGAATATCGGAGTTCTGAATACGTAAACTCTTTTCTACACGACGGCTACTAGCGTAAGTTTCTATACCTACTGGTAGTACACCTTCAGCATATAACGCATCCCAAACGGCTAGACCATCAACATGTTCAAAGTGTAGCTCCCAGCCTTGTTCGCCTACATATGAAATGCGGAAAGCTGAAATTGTTTTACCTGAAATTTCGATGTCTTTTACAGCTACAAAGGGAAAGTTTTCATTGCTGAGTTGTTCAGGATTTTGCACAAGTTTTTCTAGTGTGGTTCGCGCATTCGGTCCCCAGAGACCAATACAACCAATGTCTTGTGAAAGATCAACAATGCTGATATTTGTATAACCGTGATCTGCTGATAAACGCTTCATCCAAACAAAGTCGCGGTTACCGTTGTAACCACCGTCTATAACGCGGTAGTGATTATCATCCAAACGCAATACGGTTAAGTCAGCACGCACTCCACCTGTGTGGTCTAAAAAGTGCGTGTAGATACCTTTGCCCACTGGTGTATTACCGCCAACCTTGGCAACACAGAGGAATTCCATGAAGTCTTCAGCTTGTTCACCAGTCACATCATAAACAGCAAAGTGGCAAAGATTGATCATGCCGACGTTTTCAGACATTTCCAAATGCTCAGCATTAGAAACGCGCCAGAAATGACGGTTTTCCCATTCAACCTCACGTACTGGAACTTTTTCTCCCCACTTTTTAAGTAAGTGATCGTTAGAGGCATAGCCATGTGCTCTCTCCCAACCAGCAGCTTCCATGAAGTGGCCACCAAGTTCTTTTTCGCGCTCCCAGAATGGACTACGACGAAGGTCACGTGCAGCAGTATAAGGTTCGCGATTATGTACAGGTGGGTTATAAATTTTGAACGCTGTTTCGTAACAACGATCTTCAATATATTGTTCTTCACATTGGAAAGGATAGTAACGTGCAACATCAATGCTAGAATGATCAAATTCAGTAACACCATCGGTCATCCAATCAGCAACAATTTTACCTGTGCCAGGGCCATCTTTAATCCAAACAGATTCTACGTACCAAAGGCCACGTACATTTTCTGATTCACCGATCGAAGGTCCACCATCAGCAGTTACTTGAAGTAAGCCGTTGAAGGAGAATTTTTCGTCGTAACCTAGCTCAGCTAGTATGGGTGTGAGTTCCATAGCACGTTCTAACGGTTCGATAACTTCTTCTAGATCTAGGTCACGTTGTGATGGAGAAAGACGTGCTACTTCTTTTTCTAAAATATCGCGAGGATGACACATACGCGGAGCTTTTTCTTCGTAATAGCCCCATTCTATTTGTCCGCCCTCTGCTGTTTTTGGATCACCAGTATCACGTAAATAAGCAGAATTACCTTGATCTCTAAGTAACGGATAACCAATGTGTTTGCCAGTATTTGCAAATTCGTCAAAACCGCTAAAGAAAGTCAGAGGATGATCAACCGGCATTATCGGTAAATCTTCACCAGCCATTTCAGCTATCAATCGCCCCCATAAACCTGCACAGCAGACAACATATTCGGCTTCGATATAACCACGAGTGGTTTCAACGCCCTTAATACGTCCGTCTTCTATTTTTAGACCTGTACAAGAGGTATTCGCAAACGCTTGGAGCTTACCAGTTTCAACGCCCATATCTACCAGTTCACCGGCAACGGTTTGCGAGCGAGGTATAACTAAACCGGCATCAGGATCCCATAATGCTCCCTGAATCATAGCTTCATCAAGGTGCGGGAATTTCTCTTTTGCTTCTGCACTGCTGATCATCTCAACACGGTTACCGAAAGCTTTGCCTGACGTTACGCGGCGCTTTAATTCCATCATGCGTTCATCATCACCCACGCGAGCGACTTCAATACCACCGATTCTTTCGAAACGGCCCATCTTCTCGAAAAAATCGATACTGTATTTCGTGGTATGCATGGTCATTTGATCGTGCATTGTGTTAAAACAAAAGTCAGAGGCATGCGCCGTTGACCCAATGTCAGTAGGAATTGCTGATTTATCGATGCCAACAATATCATCCCAGCCACGCTCAATAAGATGATGAGCTACAGATGACCCCGTAATCCCACCAAGACCGATGATGACTACTTTTGCTTTTACGGGAAATTTTGCCATGTTAGAACTCTCCAGTCAGAAATTAACAATAAGGGCTTTTGATAAGCTCTGGGTCCATGTAGCTATAATTGTCTTGAATGGCTAGGACGGCAAGCTTTTTATTTTTAAGTAGTTCTTTGTATTTATTTGTTATTTTTGTTTTATGGACTTTCTCCATAACAAGTATGACGTCAGACCATTCGATCAGATCTCCACTTACTGGGGTTTCAGCATCTTTGTTAGTTCCAGCGCCGATAGCGTTCACATCAGGATATGAGGCTATGTTCGTGCTAAATGTTGAAAACTTTCTGCCATCATAAAATCCGCCATAAAATCAGAAGGTTGGTTGTTTTTTGATAGGTTCTGATCGAACCATCGGAACCAGCCAAGATAGTGAGGTAGATATTTGGTGGAGACACCGTGAAAACGTTGTATCCATCCCTTGAGTCGTTGGTGGTAGTTGTTCACCCCTTGGATGTGGAAGACTGAGGCTTTGACTCTTTCGCCAGCACTGGCGTTGAGTACCTTGTGCTCGAGATGGTGCTTGCGGGTCAATGTTTCAAAGGTCAGATGAGCGCCTGAACAGAGAACGATATCTCGGCTTAACAGGGGTAGCAGATGCTGCTCTACATTTTTCAGGGTGAAGTGCTTGAGAACAAAGTCGGCCTCACCAGCGCTGCGGTCACGAGCCACCAGAACGGGCACCCACTTAGCACCTTTTTTGTTGTCGTTGCCGCGCTTGCGCACAGGCCGTTCAGCAATCTTACGCTGACCTTTGAATGATTCGCGGAACATTGTTTGGTCTGCTTCTACGATACCCGTAAGTACAGGTGTATTAAGGTAATCTGCCAGTTTCAGGAAGCGATGGCGCCAGCGGAAAGAGGTGGACAGATGAACGTGGCACCGCGCCGCTGCTTTACGCAGTGCTTCAGAACTAAGCATGGAGTCTGCGTATTCCATCCAAAGCTCGCGTTTCCGTAGTCGAGCCAGTGGCGTGCCGGTCAAGGCCGTAAAGGTTTTGTGGCAAGCTTGG
>SDWK01000122.1 GCA_004195335.1 Shewanella sp. | reverse complement strand
ATATAATTCACTTTATTTAGCTGAAATTATTAAAACAAAGTCATGCAAGAAGTTTCTTGTCTACTTTACAAGTACACGTTCTTGGGAAGGACTCTCTTATTTCTAAAATAGATGGAACTTTAAACTTAGCCATTTTTTCAGCACAGTAATTGAGTATGTCATCGACACTCAAGGATTCGCCCTCATTAAAAATAACAAAAGCTTTTACTGCTTCATCACGAATATGATCAGGAACACCGATAACCGCAGCATCAAGAATACAGGGATGAGACATCAGAACTTTTTCAATTTCACTACTTGAAATATTCTCTCCGGAGCGTTTAATCATATTTGTCTTTCTATCGACAAAATAAAACAATCCCCTCTCATCGACATATCCTTTATCTCCGGTGTAGAGCCAACCGTCGGCGGTCAGAACCTGTGCTGTCGCGTCGGGATCCTTATAGTACCCCTTGAGTATGGTTCTCCCGGGAACACCTTTGACTCGCAGATCGCCCACAACATTTGGCACAACTTCATCACCATTAGCATCGGTGATCTTAGCGTCATAGGAGAGACCGGGTCTGCCGATAGATGGCCAGTGACGTTCTTCACCTGGCGTGTCACCGATCAAACCGACTAAGGTCTCAGTCATACCATAAGAATTAAACAACTCAATCTTGAATCGTCTTTCGAAATCCATTTTTTCTTGATCTGAAATATGCATAAAAAACAACATATCACGAAGACAATGCTCGCGTTCATTGGGCATAACGGGCTGCAACATTAAGGTCCGAACTATCATCGGCATGCTGTGGGTGATAGTGGCCTTATAATCGCAAACTTGCTTCCAGAACTTACGTGCGCTGTACTTCTCAAGCATGACCAAACGCGCACCGACAGTAAACGCAGCCATAGCCGCATTGCACTGAAAGTCGATATGAAAGCTGGGCATCACAGTTAAATAGGTGTCATCAGCTCTCAAATTGGTTTGCCAGGCTGTGTAATAACCCGCGAACAGAAGATTACAGTGAGTGATCTCCACTCCCTTAGGCCTGGAGGTCGTGCCTGAGGTACATAAAATTTCAACGATATCATCACTGCTTAATGGCACTATCTTGTCTAGCTGACTAGATTGTTGACTCATAAGCTTATCGAAATTAATCGCATTCGAAATATCTGTACTTACCGACCTTGAGACTAAGATATTAGTGACTAAATTATCATCATCCTGCTCTATTCTTTTAAAGGTAGGCAGAAATTCTTCTTCAATAACCACCGCTTTTACATCACATTTATTGATGATGTAATTACATTCTCCATATACATATTGCGTATTAAGAGGAACGATAACGGCGCCAATTTTTGCTAACCCAAACCAACAGAATATAAATTGAGGGCTGTTATATAGCTGTACAGCTACTTTATCCCCCTTATTAATACCTAACTGAAGGAATAAATTTGCTGCCTTGTTAATTTCATCATTCAGTGCACTATAAGTAAACTCTCGGACATCGCCAGCAGCATCCTCAAAAACTAACGCTGTGTTATCACTATATTTACGCGCACGCTCTTCCCACATGCATCTGATTGTTTTGCTACCAACGATATCCATTATCAATGCCTCACTTACTACCAGAGACTTTGGCCAAGCCTTTTTCACTTAAATTTTGAATCTCTTCATCCGAATAACCAATATCACTCAAGATATTCGCAGTATCCATACCGTGTTTCGGCATTCCGCGCCATATCTGACCAGGATTATTCTTGAACTTAGGCATCACGTTTGGCCCTTTGCAGGTCTTGCCATCAATGTTTTGCCACTCGGTAATAGACTCACGCGCCACATACTGTGGGTTAGTCTCGAGCTCAGGAACCGTCAGCACCTTAGCGCTGGCTACCTTCAGCTCGGCGAATCTTGCTAACGCCTCTTCAATAGTGCGAGTCGCTAGATAGGCATCCAGACTCTCTTCAACCTGCTCACCGAAAGGACATTCAACGCGATGGATCAGCTGAGTTCCTGCAGGGATCTCCTCTGTGCCAAATAGATGAGAAATATTCATATCCTTGAACATCTCTTCAATCTGCATTGCACCGACCAGCTCCATAACGATATAGCCGTCCTTACAGGTGTACAGACCACAACCAGCATAGTAAGGATCTTTACCTTTGGTCATACGCGGGCACATCTCACCACCGTTGAAGTGATCCATCATGAAGTACTGACCCATACGCAACATCACTTCATACATCGCGATGTCGATACTTTCGCCGACACCGGTTTCACGAACACGGTATAAGGCCGCCAAGGCAGAAGTGGTTGCAGTCATGCCTGAGAAGTAGTCAGCCGTATAAGGGAAAGCCGGCATAGGCTGGTCCTTGTCCCCGTTCTGGATAAGGTAGCCACTGAATGCCTGAGCAATCGTGTTGTAAGCAGGAAGATTGGTATACTCATCGGTGCCGTACTGGCCGAAACCTGACAGATGAGCAACAACCAGTTTCTTGTTATGCTGCCACAAGACTTCGTCTGTGATACCGCGACGAGCGAAAGCGGGGCCTTTACTCGCTTCGATGAAGATATCGGTGGTTTCCATCAATTTAAGGAAAGCATCCCGACCTTCATCTTTAAAGATGTTCAGAGACAAGGCATGTAGGTTACGACGAGACAGCTCTGGATAGTTAGGCTGTACACGTATGGTATCTGCATAAGCCACATTCTCAATCCAAATGACTTCTGCGCCCCACTCGGCAAGCATCTGGCCGGCAAATGGCCCTGCGATTTCAATACCGGAAAATACAACCCGAACCCCAGCTAGCGGGCCGAACGTAGGAGTGGTTAATTTCTTTGACATATTACCCTTCTCTTTTATATTCAAACAAAGACTCTGCACGACGTTTACATCGGCAATCTCTAATAAAGACTCAAACGGATTTGAAGATAAGGCGTACTGAACCTTGAAAACGTGATGACGATAAATGCGCGTTTTCAGGAACTGAGCAAGAATTTGAATTGCCTCCACAATGGTTTGTGGAGGCCTTGCCGTACGGATTAAACCCAGCGACAGTTATTTATATTGCTTCAACACAGAACGACCTAAGGTGAGAATTTGCATCTCATCTGAACCGCCTGACACTCTGTCGACACGAATGTCACGCCACATACGGCTGATACGATGCTCACCGGCGATAGCGTAACCACCCAGAACCTGCATAGCAGAATCGATGACTTCAAAGCCCGCATTTGCGCAGTAGAATTTGCACATTGCCGAGTCACCCGAAGTCATGACGTCGTTATCACATTTCCAAGCTGCTTCATAAACCATGTTTTTCATGCTGTTAAGCTTGATGGCCATATGAGCAAACTTCTCTTGGATCAGCTGGTAGCGTCCAATCGCCTCGCCAAATTGCACACGTTGATTGGCATATTTAGCCGCATCTTCGAATGCGCAGTAGGCTGCACCATAGTTAGTCAATGCAACGAGGAAACGTTCAGAATCAAACTCCTCTTTAACACGCATGAAGCCGTTGCCTTCCACACCAAACATGTCTGACTCTTCGAGTTCAAGTTCATCGAACTGCAGCTCACAGCAGCTGTCCATTTTTAGCCCAAGCTTTGGCAACTTGCCTAGCTTGATCCCAGGCTTAGACATATCGACAAACCATTCGGTGAAGATTGGCTTCTCTGAATCGGCATCTTTAGCCATAACCACGATGTAAGGCGTACCTGCCGCACTCGTGATAAAGCACTTACTACCGGTCAGATAAATTTTGCCATTCTTTCTTTTATAAGTGGTGAGCAAGCTACCCACATCAGAACCTGCACTAGGTTCAGTGATCGCCGAGTTCCACATCTGCTTACCGGTACCACGAAGTGCCATGATCTTATCGATCTGAGCTTGGTTACCATGTCTCAGCATTGTGGCAATACCAGGCAACTGATACAGAACGTAAGTGGGGGCGCCCAATCTGCCGAGCTCTTCCCAAATCGCGGTTAGAGTCACCATGCCTTCATTGAACCCATCGTATTCTTCAGGAAGCAACAAACTGTCGATCCCCATCTCGGCTAACTCTTTGACGAATCTCTCCGGGTACTGACTGTTTTCGTCACACTCTGCGAAGTAGTTTTCCCAGTTCTCCTTCGCCATTAAGTCGCGAATACCAGAAACAAATAACTCTTGCTCGTCGTTTAATTTAAAATCCATCGTATATTCCTATAAATTACTATTACTTGGCTCAAGTGCTGGCTTATCGGCCAACACTAAGAGCTTCATTTGAAGAGCCCCATTTGTTTTTACGGGCATCTTTCAAGAAAGAGATGATAATCATGACATTGATGATAATCAGTGGCGCACCACCGGCAATAATCGCCGTCTGTAGAGGCTTAAGTCCGCCCAGTGACAACAACACGATACCGATAACACCTACCAGTACAGACCAACCCACACGTACCCAGACTGGGGGTTCGTTATCAGCATCGGCTCCCTTACAGGTAGACATCGCCAACGTGTAAGAACAAGCATTAATTAAGGTGACCGTTGCGAGGAAACATAAGATAAAGAAGCCCCACATAGTGATAGTGCTATACGGTAGTGCAGCCCAGGTTTCGATAATCGCTCTTGGGGCTCCATGGTCAGCAATGAGTTGAGGCATGTTGATGATATTTTCATTCATCAGATTCATGGTGTTACTGCCCAGAATGGTCCAAAGGAACCAAGTTGAAGCAGTCAAACCACCCACCATTGTCAGACAAAGTTGACGCACGGTACGACCACGAGAGATCTTAGCGAGGAAGATACACATCTGGATACCATATACGACCCACCACGCCCAGTAGAACACGGTCCAATCTTGCGGCCAGCTACCTTCACTAATAGAACTGGTATAGAAGAGCATGCGAGGCAAGTAATCAAGCATCACACCCACTGACTCGGTGAAGTAGTTAACAGTGAAGCTGGTTGCGCCAATAAGGAACACCCAAACAAGCATGATGATACTTAGGTAGCTACGCAGGTCACTGGCAACCTTAATACCCTTGGTCAGACCAAAAGCCACACAGACAGCGTTAAAAATAATCCATGCAGAGATAACAATAGTATCGACTTCAATGGTGCGTGGAATGCCGAACAACCATTGAATACACTCAGTCACCAGAGGTGTAGCCAAACCTAGGCTGGTACCCATGGCAAGGATCAAGGCAACCACATAAATATTATCGATAATAGTACCGAGAATGCCTTTATGATACTTACCCAAAACAGGCTCTAAAGTGCCACTGGGACGAACCACATCCATCTTCTTAACATAAAGGAAGTAACCCAAAGCAACAGTAAAGAAGCCGTAGCCCATCCAAGGCAGAGGGCCCCAATGGAAGAGACTATAAGCGACACCAAGTTCTTTCGCCTGAACCGAGAGAGACTCAAGTTCGAAAGGAGGATAAGTCACATAGTAGAAGACTTCTAATGACCCCCAGTACAGTACAGCGGCAGAAGTACAGGAGGCGAACATCAAGAAGACCCAACTTCCGGTACTGAATTCAGGTGTTTCTTGACCTAAACGGTTATTTGCATAAGGTCCCCAGACCAGCCAAGCCCAACCGACTGCCATTGCAATCATGTACCACTCAAACGCCCAACCCCACGTGTGGGTCAAATAGCTAAATACATTATTAATAACAATATTAGCCGCATCCAGATCTCTTACGGTAAAGTAAGACAGCAATATGACAATAATCAATGAAGGAAAAAAGATTTTCGGGTCAATGGTTACCTTCCTCTTTGTTCCTGCAGTGATCTCTAAATCCATAGTTTTTTCATTCATCTTAATACATCTCCCTCTTTTTTTTAGGAGGATAATAGTGAAGGTTTCGAAGTTTTTTCAATCTGTGTATTTATCAAGCCTAGTATTAACTTATAGCCAGTCAGGTTTAATCCTGACTATTAAGACTAAC
>SDWK01000933.1 GCA_004195335.1 Shewanella sp. | reverse complement strand
GCATCATACTTGCGGAGCTAGAGGAGGGACGGTTTAGCATCGTTAACTTCTATGAACGCAGGGCTAGAAGAATATTGCCTGTGCTCTTTTTCGTGATGGCAGCCTGCTTCCCCTTTGCCTGGTTCTACCTTATGCCAGTCGATATGAAAGACTTTATTCAAAGTTTACTGGCCGTATCTACCTTCTCATCTAATATTCTGTTTTGGCTGGAGAGTGACTATTTCGATACTGCCGCAGAATTAAAACCCCTGTTACATACCTGGAGCCTGGCGGTTGAAGAGCAATATTATATCTTCTTTCCTCTGTTTCTTATGTTCACCTGGCGTTTGGGTAAGGCTTGGATATTAGCAACACTGGCATTGGTGTTTTTGCTGAGTTTAGGCATGGGGCAGTGGGGAGCGTATCACTCTCCTACAGCTGCATTCTACCTGCTTCCGACCAGAGGCTGGGAGTTATTAATCGGTGTTTTTGCAGCATTTTACTTTAATCGAAAAGACCCGATATTGACTCATACGAGGATCAATGATCTGCTAAGCCTGACAGGGCTTGGCCTCATCGGCTTTGCGATTTTTGCTTTCGACGAAACGGTTCCTTTTCCCGGTCTCTATGCCTTGGTACCCACAGTGGGCACGGTACTTATCATCATTTTTGCTCAGCCGGGTACTCTAGTTAATCGCATCCTCAGCCTTAAGCTGTTCGTTGGCATTGGGCTGATAAGCTACAGTGCTTACCTCTGGCATCAGCCCATCTTTGCCTTCGTAAAGTACAGAAGTTTTACCGAACCTTCGGCTGAGGTGATGGTGAGCCTGTGTCTGGGGATCGTCCTACTGGCTTACTTGAGCTGGCGGTTTGTAGAGAAGCCATTTCGCAATAAAACGGTTTATAGTCGCCAGTTTATTTTTACCTCATCTGCGGTGATGACGATGGCTTTTATCTCTACAGCTGGCATTTTAAACTTAAGTGATGGGTTTAAATCTCGTGATGTCTATGCGCAGTCGATGGTGGGTGGCTATCAGCCCGATAATCGAGAGTTAGGTGCCAATAGTTGGCGTTACTTGAGGGAGATAAGTGGCGATGAGAATTATGGTGTGGAGAAAAACACGTACGATCGTACCTTATGGTTCGATGAATCTGACAAAAGGATGCGTTTGCTTCTCGTGGGTAATTCACACTCTAAAGACATGTTTAATGTGTTGATCAGTAGTGAGCTGACGATGAGTCAGTTTCAGGTCGCTCGCTTTGGCGCCGAGATCTCAAACATAGACGATAACCTCTTCGAGTCGCCTAATTATCTCCAAGCCGATGTGATCATGTTTGTATCTCAATATAAACCTCTGGATTTTGATGTGTTTTCTCAGGTGATTGAGCGTGCTATCTCTGACGGAAAGAGAACGGCCTTAGTGAAGAATATTTATGAGTTTGAGGAGTTCGGCCAGAGAACCTATGCGGATTTTTTATTTAGCTTGTTACTACTGAATGAAGGTGCTGACAATATATCCATAGGTGATATCCATAAGATCAACCAAAAACATTTCGAACAATTTCTAAATCGTGATCCCAGCCAATATAGAAAGCAGTTAAACGAAGAAATTAATAACATGGCCGTTAAATATGAGCAGGTGGTCGTGCTGGACCGTATGGATTATGTGTGCGATAGGCCTAAAGAGGTGTGCTACGCCATTACAGATAGCTATCATAAACTCTTCTACGATTATGGTCATCACACTGTCGAAGGTGCCAAATTCTTTGGTTCACGTATCGATAGTGTCAATTGGTTAATGGCGTTATAAATTACCTTATCAGTATCGTTAGGATTTATTCGTTCGATTGAAAGGGTATAATGAAACATAAGGTTTTTTGGAGAGTAAAGCTTGGCTCAATTAGATAGAGATATCCATTTTATGACACTCGCGATGCAGCAAGCCGATGAGGCTGAGGCGAGAGGAGAGGTGCCTGTGGGCGCCATTCTGGTAAAGGACGATAAGGTGGTTGCGGTAGGCTCTAATGATTGCATTGGACAGCACGATCCCAGTGCTCATGCGGAAATGCTGTGTTTGCGTGAAGCTGGCAAGCTGGTTGAGAATTATCGCTTAGTCGATACGACCCTCTATGTAACGCTTGAGCCTTGTGCCATGTGTGCCGGTGCCATGGTGCATTCACGAGTCTCACGATTGGTTTTTGGTGCGAAAGATGAAAAGACTGGGGCAGCAGGTTCTGTTGTCGATCTGGTTCGGCACCCGAGATTTAATCATCAGCTGGAAGTGAGTCATGGTGTACTAGAGCAGGAGTGTAGTGAACAGTTGAGTCAATTTTTCCGTCGCCGCCGCAAGGAAAAGAAAGAACAAAAAAAGGAGCTGAAGCGGTTAGAGTCATTGAAAAATGAGAGTATTGTTCCGATACTTTAATGTAATGTTCCGGTGTGTTTTGCTTGAAGGGTCTACTTTAACGTTCATTCTGAACTTATTTCAGAGTCCATGGTTTTTATGCTTGAGGACTTATCGCCCTCCAGCATTCTTAGCCTTTAGCTTCGTTCGCCGGCTGAATAAATACGAAGAATTGCTTCTGTCTATTCATGGTTCGAAGGTGTCTCGATTTGAGTTGTGTCCTACGTCTTGACGTTATTTTATGTATGAGTTTTAGGAGGGAAAGATGGCCCGGTATCTAGTTCTTTTATCTATGTTTCTTGTTGTGTCTTGTTTGCCTGTCAAGCAAGTCAAGTACGGCCCGATTGTCCATGAGTTCAATATTACGGTGTTCGATGAAATGTATAACAGACTTCCGGGAACCATTATCGAATATGTCTATACCGACGAAGAGGAGCCAGAGCTAGGAGCGAGTAACACAGTCACAACTGATAGCGTGGGTAACTTTAGCATTAAATTTACCTCCAATAAGTGGTCGGATCGTGGCATTCATCATGCGAAGTTGGACTACAAGGTCAGGAGAGATGGTTTTTTAGCGCATGAAAATCAAGTGATGTCTGTATCCACATATTCCCAAGCACATATTAGGCGGGTCATTCTGGTTAGCGCTACGCCTGTTGAGACTGTTGAGACTGTTGAGCCTGTTGAGCCTGTTGAGCATATTTATTCATTTTCCGTTGTCGACATCGGGGGACACCCGATCAGTGATGCAACAGTTGATTATATAACCAACGATTTCGGTTACGCGGGTGAAGAAATAAACGGCACAGTAGTCCCAGACGTAAATGGCAAGGTCACTGTCCTTGTAAACGCTAAGCGGATAGGAACTTACAGAACCGGCCATACTACAATGCGATATAAGGTCAAGAAGCCACTGTGCTACTCGCAGGAGGCACGACTGGAGATTGGGGGCCCGACATCAACAGGTGGAGAACAACAAGAGCCTGTAATAATTACCTGTGTCGCTGATTATCTTGACCCGGTCTTCTTCTCCAGTAAGGAAGGTCAGTCATTTCTCCAAACGGCAGCGCCCTTTATTGAAGCGGTAAAACTGGAAGGGCTCTTAGCGAAGTCAGAGTTGCAATTACATTCCATAAAGCCAACCGAATTTAAGAAAAAAAGGTGGCTAGAGTTCAGCTTTGATGACCTTATCACCTACAATTCAATCAAGTTCGACAAATATGAAGTGGCGATCAATGTATACGACGAAACAGTCAGGAAGTTAATGTCACCGCTTGATTTTTATTTCAGCTCACTTCATGAAGTCTCCGGTTACAAAATTTCCATGAATAGCCAAATGAAGAACTTCGCGGACAAGGAAAGCATGGAGAAGCAGCTCAACTACACTTTCTATCTGCCTAAAGAGTCGGTAGGGGAATACAAAAATATGGACATCACCGGCCAGCAACTAATAGACAGATCGATCATTGTTTATAACGGTGAAAGGATCGGGCTTAAACTTCAGTAGGGAGTTGGGCCGCTAAGGTCGTTAAGCGCGATCCGCAAGGTCTGCGGTCTGGGACCTGCCGACCACACCGCAACCACGAGCATGCAACACGAAGCCCTGAGGGGCATTCTGGCCCGACTTCTCTGCTAGGAGCCTGTCGGACTTTCCCGTTTTCAAGAAAATCGACGTCCACAAATCGCTTGTGGCGGGAGTTCTTTTTCGGCAAGGGGACCACCGGGCTCGATTTTGACATGTTTTTGACCTAAATGCTTTAAGTCCGACAGGCTGCTAGGCGCATGCCTCGGGGCGGGAGTGATCTAATTTTTTCATTCCCCATTTCCTTCACCCTGAACGTGACTCGCGCTGAGGTATTCTGGGAGCTAATAGCTAAGAGTCTTCACCCCGCGTTACTTGCTCTTCATTGCCAGTCAATATCGAATCCAATTTTGGAGACGGCAGTATAAAGCATTGAGGGTCGATATTTCTTTGCATAGCGTCCAAAGGTTTGCCCCTGCATTGTGTGGCCGAGCAGCTCGGCGATAATGGGGCCTTCTACTTCAGCGTGTTTCAGCGCGGTAGCAAAGGTGTGACGGAATGAATGGAAGGTGACTTTGGTATCCGTGACCCCACACGTTGTTCGGAGAAATTGTCCATACCAGTCGCCAGCGAACTTACCTCTGCGGCCAAAGCGATCTGCAGGGAGATGTGGGAACAAATAAGCATCGCACTCGGTTGACTCTGTGGTTGCTCGAATGTTTTCTATGTACGCTCCGAGGCCTAGCTTGAGGAGTTGTGGGTGGACTGGTACAAGCCTCTTGCTGGTGTCTGTTTTAAGGTGGGCCCCGTCAATGTTAAAGCAAAGAATGTCATCTGGGGTGATCAGGTCGGCTAGGCGTAGCTTGGCTACTTCTTCCAGTCGAAGACCTGAGTATAGCGCGATGATCGGTATCCAGTATCGCTCAGGATGGCTGCTTTGAGCGTCCGGCAACTCGGAGACGACAGACTGAAGTTGAGCCGGGGAGTACGCTTTACGTTGTTCGGAGGCTCTGGTCTTCAGGGGAACCGTAAGTCTGTCGGCTGGATTTCTGGCCATAAGCCCCTGATCTACTGACCACTTAAATACACTACCTAATAGAGTCAGATATTGGTTGACTGTTTTTGGGCTCCTTTTCTTTCCCTTAAAAGGGCGTTTCCTGCCCTTCCCCTCCAGTAACTCATCTCGGCAAGACACACAGTCGGGGCGAGTAATGTCAGGCAGTTTCTTGTTTCCAAGTATTGCGATAAGAAGCTTGAGGGCTCCGGTGAACTCAAGCTCGGTTCGTGGGGACCACCTTTGTTTTCGCTCTTTCACATACTCGTTGATCGCTTCACTCAAAAAAGGAGCTGCGGTAACTTTTTCTGGGTGTTGGGGCGGCGGTGTTGCTGATGCTGGTGATGTCAGGTTGTCTGGAGGTAGCCTGATGCTCGAATTTGGTGCAGGAATGGTCAGCAATTTAACTCTGAGAACGGCAAAAAGATTTTGAGTCTCACTCTCATAGGCCGCAGCCAGTAGCCTTGCCGCTTTGATGTTACTAGACCTGAGTGAACGCTTTATTTCTCTGCGTGGAAAGACCTGCCGGAGGTCTTTCGGGATGGCGATCCGAAAATAATATATGCCACCTCGTACAATAAGATGGGGCGTTTTGCAGCTATAGCGACTGTTAGGGTCAACTGCGGAGATTTTACTGTGGGAATTAAGGCTGTTGGTCTGGTGATGGGAGGTCTGCATGGTAGGTCAAGCTCCTTGGCTTGTACCAGTTGCAGTACCAACAGAAGTTTCGAGCATCAGGATTTCTTACGAAGAAACGTCAGGCTCACCGACAGATAACAGGCTATGCAGCATATCAACCTGTTGCATAGCCGCCCCGGCCGCAGTCGCGCGCTCCAGAGGGATGGCGTAGATCGCTTCCAGTTCCAGGGGCCGCCCCTCGATCCGGTCGATCATCATGCTCGGCTTATAGCCTGTCATGGCAGCGCTCATTTCGAGCATCTGCTCGATGAATGGTTCCGCGCCGATCTGCGGTGAT
>SDWK01000921.1 GCA_004195335.1 Shewanella sp. | reverse complement strand
GGTGTATCTGGGGTACAGTTACTTTGTCCATGGGGACATTCGTTTTGCGACCAGTCACCTGTTTCATGAACTCTGGCAGGATGAACGTGCCAGTAGAAGTATACTTTTAGCGATTCAGTCTCCCCTGTTTATCATGCTATTCGTGGGTGTTTATTGGTTACAGAAGTTGCTCAGCCATTATCAACAGGGACAATTTTTCGGCCATGAGGCGATGCGCTGTTATCTGTGGTTGATATGGATAAAAGTATTCGATTTCGGATTAGAGATTGTCCAGCATCTGGGGACAGGCTATTACCATAAACAACTTTTTGAACACACCAGCATAGAACTGACAATAGATTTTGGTGACATTACCACCATTTTATTAATGCTTTTAATTGTCTACCTGCTAAAAGCGGCAAAAGATATCGAAGCCGAAAATAGAGAGTTTATCTAGGTCATGGAAATTATCGTAAATTTAGACGTCATGATGGCGATTCGTAAGGTGAGCTCTAAGGAGTTAGCCAAGGCGATAGGGATCACCGAAGCTAATCTGTCTCTATTGAAACGAGGCAAGGTAAAGGGAGTACGTTTTGAAACTCTGGCGAGTATCTGTGGCTATTTAGCATGTCAGCCTGGAGACATTCTGGAGTATCGAAAAACTGAAGATAAAGCAGAGCCGTGAAACCAACAAAGAGTTAATTAAACCCGATGAGGTAAGCTCTTCTGCGATCCATTTCTATCGCGTTTATACCGATGTCGAAACTGCGGTGTGGATCGTACCGATTCTTGGAAACTTAGTTGCCTGGTATAAATATGACAAGGTTCAGCTTTAACTTAACAGAAGGTTCGAGATAACAGCAGGATGCTTCGCTTCGAGTATCGAGGGCAGCTGGTAAGCGCCTGTGAGTTCGGGCTATGCCCTACGAGAAAAAGCTTTTGCTATTTTCTCGTAGCGAAGCGTTCTCGTCACTCGTAGTGAGCTTGGCTGCGCCCCTCGTCACTTACTTTATAAACGCGAATGCATCGCCGTAGAGGTGATCTTCTTCCAGTCCCATAGTACGGAACAGTTCCCGTGCCGTACCCACCATATCGAAACGACCCGCGATATAGATGTCATAGCCATTGAGACTAACAAAGTCAGATCTTATCTGATCCAGAAGGTTAGCTTGTTTGCCCTTCCAGTCATCATTGGCCTGCTCGAGTACAGGAACAAAATGCATCCAAGGATGAGCATCATGCCATTCGCGTGCGATGGTTTCGTAATACATGGCATCCTGAGTTCGACAGCCCCAGTAGAAAGTGGTTTCCACTTGCAGATCTAACGCTATCTGATGTTCAACGATACTCTTGATATAGGAGAAGCCAGTACCGCCAGCAATCATGAGACGCGGGCGTTTGCTTTCATGACGCAGGTGAGCATCACCGCCTGGCACTTCAATCTCTATTGTGATGTTGTTTTGCAAACACTCTTTAATACGTTCTACGACCTGCATCGGGTAGCTTTCACTTATGGCAGCCCCGATATGCAACTCAATATGCTCGGCATCGGGTGCTGAAGCAATCGAGAATGGACGCTTGTCTTTTTCACCCATAACGACGCAAAGATACTGGCCAGCCTTAAAATCAAACGCTGTTTCAGGTTTCAGAATGATCTGATAAACCGCTTCATTAAACGGAGTGACTTGTTCTATCTTACAGCGAATCGTTTTCATCTAACGTCCTTTTAATGCCTCTCTGTGGGGGCTTGAGATAATCGTTTTGGCTAATCTTGTTTAAGATCGCAGACTATAAATTATAGGGTAGGAGCATCGTCTATGCCCAAGTCGTCCCAGATAGTATCGATTCTTTGTTTTACGGCCTTATCCATCACGATAGGAGTGCCCCATTCACGATCGGTTTCGCCTTCCCACTTGTTCGTGGCATCCATTCCCATCTTCGAGCCAAGACCCGCAACAGGTGAAGCAAAGTCGAGATAATCGATGGGGGTGTTTTCTATCATGACGGTATCGCGTTTAGGATCCATGCGTGTAGTAATGGCCCAGATCACATCGTTCCAGTCACGGCAGTTAACATCTTCATCGACCACCACAATAAATTTGGTATACATAAACTGACGCAGGAAGGACCAGGCGCCCATCATCACCCGTTTTGCGTGACCCGGATATTGCTTACGGATAGAGATCACAGCCATACGGTATGAGCAGCCTTCTGGCGGCAGGTAGAAGTCGATGATTTCCGGGTATTGCTTGCGCAAAATAGGCACGAATATTTCATTCAATGCCACGCCCAACATAGCGGGCTCATCGGGTGGACGGCCGGTATAGGTACTATGATAGATAGCGTCTTTTCTGTGAGTCATATGGGTTACAGTGAAAACAGGGAAAGAGTCGGTTTCGTTGTAATATCCAGTATGGTCGCCATAAGGACCTTCTTCGGCCATCTCTTCGGGATCGATATAACCCTCTAAGATGATCTCGCTGGTGGCGGGAACTTCCAAGTCGCAGCTTAGGGCTTTACACACTTCGGTACGCTCACCGCGCAGCAGACCGGCAAAGGCATATTCACTCATTGAGTCCGGTACCGGAGTCACCGCCCCTAAGATAGTCACGGGATCTGCGCCCAATGCGACAACAACCGGGTAGCGCTCACCGGGGTGCTGTTCTTTAAAGTCTTTAAAATCGAGCGCGCCACCACGATGATCGAGCCAACGCATAATCAGTTTATCTTTACCGATCAGTTGCTGACGATAAATACCTAAGTTTTGGCGTTTCTGACGCGGCCCTTTGGTTATCGTCAGGCCCCAAGTGACTAGGGGAGCCACATCCCCTGGCCAGCAATGTTGGATAGGTAACTTAGTCAGATCAACATCGTCACCAGTTTTAATGACTTGCTGACAGGGAGGGTTCTTGACCGTCTTTGGCGGCATATTCAAGGCTTGCTTGAACATAGGTATCTTGGATATGGCGTCTTTAAAACCACGTGGTGGCTCTGGTTCCTTCAGGAATGCCAACAGCTCACCCACTTCTCTTAGCGCGAGCGGATCTTCTTTACCCAGAGCCATGGCGACACGTTTTGGAGTGCCAAACAAGTTTGCCAATACAGGCATCTCGTTGCCAACTGGGTTTTCAAACAGCAGAGCCGGGCCTTTGGCACGAAGCACGCGATCGGCTATCTCCGTCATCTCAAGATGGGGATCTACCGGGTGGCTGATACGTTTAAGTTCACCATTCGCTTCCAGGTGGCTTATAAAACTGCGTAAATCCTTAAAACTCATGTGGAATTACTCACTGCTATTAAAATGTGATATGGCGCGCACTATACCATTTTTAGTACACATGTTTAACTGCTTAGGTTTATTTATCAGGAGACAATAAATAGATAAGATAGAGGTAAATTACTTCTTGCTGTAAATAGGAGTAATATTGGAATACTGTCAAGTTTGGTCCTGATGAAAAAGTGAAGGTGGGGGAGGCAAGATGAGTCAATTATCTGGTGTTAGACGGACTGTTATCTTGTGTGGTTTATTGTCCCTTTCTAGTTTGGGTGTACAAGCCTCTGATCGCTTCAATTGGAGCAGCAATGTGTGGGTTCAACCTACCTGGAGTAGCAGTTGGGGGCATAATTATTCAAACTACAATAGTGGTTGGCGTTGGGGTATTGGAGTAAGCACAGGATCACCTTACTGGAATAACCACAGCTACTACTGGAACAGACCTTGGTATCGCCCCTATTGGCGTAACAATTGGGGCTATCCCTATCGCTACGATCGTCGAGAGTATAAGCGCCCCGAGCCTAAGGTCATAGCACCACCACAGAGAGTGACCACCAGTGTGCAATATGCCTCAGGTCTGAAGAGTTTGCCTGAAAATGCACGGGTCATTCAGAAAGATGGCCGTACGGTTTATGAGTGGCAAGGGGTCGAGTATGTGTTCGATTGGAGTAGCGAGACCTATCGAGAGTTGAAATAATTCGCCCTGACAAGGTTTAACCTTATCACTAAAGCTGCATAGTTGGTTCCCGACATCGCTATGCTGGGGGGGCTCGTTTTCTTCTCATTCCTCACTCCTTACTTCGAGATCTATTTTCGCCCGCACTTACTGGCTACAATTCTTACTCGTACTCGCTTAAAAAATGTATCGAAAATACATAAAACGTCATTTCTTCCTATACTCATAATTGTCCTTGTATTTCTTTATTTGTGTTTGCCTGAGTGCTGTTTATGAATGACATAAAAAAATCTGAAATCCTTACTGAGAGTGGTACCAATGAGCTCGAAATTATCGAGTTTCATCTGCATAAATTACTCCCCGATGGCGGGTATAAAGTGTGCCATTATGGGATTAATGTCGCTAAGGTACGTGAGGTGATTTTGGTACCCAGCACCTCTGATTACCCTAATGCTCAGCCAAACATGGTGGGCGTCTTTTCGTTAAGAGATATCTTGATCCCGCTGGTGGATCTGGCTGGGTGGCTTGGGATCCCGACCCAAGATGATTTGACTCATAAAGTGGTTATTGTTACTGACTTTAACAAGATGATTAATGGTTTTTTGATCGATAGTGTTCGCAGCATCCATCGAGTCTCATGGGAGCAGGTCGAATCCCCCAGTCAGTTTTTAGAGGCGGGCGAACAGGATTGTGTCGTCGCAGTGGTCAGGCGAGAAGGGCACCTGATTATGGTGCTAGATTTTGAGAAAATAATCGCCGATATCAACCCCGAACTTAGCATGGATAAATATGATGTACTAAAAGATAAGAGTGTCATTATCAACGACTCGATGCTGGCGAAACGAGAAGCTAAAACCATAATGGTTGTCGATGATTCCGCGTTTATCCGTAAGATGATTGAAAATACATTGAGATCGGCTGGATATAACATTATTACAGCGAAAGATGGTGGTGATGCCCTCGAGATGCTACTGGAATACGAGCGTTTAGCCACAGATGAGGGAGCATCGGTAAATGACTTTGTCAGTGCCATCATTACCGATGTTGAGATGCCCCGTATGGATGGTATGCACTTATTGAAGCGCCTGCGTGATACGGGCGCCTATCGCGATATGCCTATTGTGATGTTCTCGTCACTGATGAGTGAGGATAACCGCAGCAAGGCGTTGAAACTCGGGGCCAACGACACGATCACTAAGCCTGAGATCGGTCGCATGGTCGGTATGATGGATAGCTATGTTTTAGGTAATTAAGTCGTTATTTTTTGCCAGAGTAATTAGGTCGGCTGAGTACTGGTTAGTTACCACCGGCAGACTTTAAGAACATTTGATAACGATTAACAGTAAATTGATCTTCCTGGTATTGTTTATTGAAAGTCATGCCTAGCTTGAGCAGTACATTGATCGATGCTTGGTTTTCTGCCACGACGTCACCGAGTACCAGATCAAGCTCCATCGCTTGTTTGGCATAGCCGATACAGGCCATATTTGATTCGGTTGCGTAGCCCTTGCCCCAATGTTCTGGGTGAAAGCGGTAACCGATGTCGACAGCTCCTATACGACTGTCGTTTTTAAATCCGCAAAATCCAATCACTCTGTCCGTTTCCTTTAATACCACCGCCCAGCGGCCATAGCCAAATTTGTCATACTCGGCTAACCAGATATCGCGGATGATCGCTTCGGCATCCTGCAGGCTGTCACACATGCCGGTATCTCCCGTGTAACGGTTCACCTCTTCCGGGGCATTGAAATGGAGTACGGCTGCGGCATCATTAAGATTAAATTCTCGGATAATGAGGCGGTCGGTCTCGGTAATTATTCGGCTCATATCACTCCTGCCTTTTTGTTCGGTTAGCCTTTGTATTGGCTTTTTTATTCACTCTTGTAATAGTTTTTACTTTATTTTGGTGGCATTCGTCCAGTCAAGATTGCCAGTCAGGTTAACGAGGAGTGCTCCGTTTTGGGGAAATTATTCGGGACTCTATTTATAAAAAATAACCTAACCTATTGT
>SDWK01000660.1 GCA_004195335.1 Shewanella sp. | reverse complement strand
ATTTTATTACAACTTTGTTAGGAGTATCTACGATGTCTTATACCGGAATGCAGAATATTTATTGGCAAAACACTTGGTTTTGTACAGATGCTTTACGTGGTGGTTTATACGCCATCAGTTTCAAGGGCTAACTATCCCTTAACCTAGTTATCATCTATCGACCCTTATCCCTTTGGGATATTTAGACTCAAGTAACATATTGATCTTAAGATTGAAATGTTAGTACAACTGTTAGCGCGGTAACTCATTCCTTTAGGAACACTTGATTTAGTCTTGGCCCGCTCTTTTGAGCGGGCTTTTTTTTGCTTTCTCCGCCCAAAACAATCAATAACGAATGTAACTACACCTCAGCTAATCGATAGACAGGAGCTTGGGCGTGTCGTGATCTCCAGAGGTTGTTATACAACATGAGTCAGAGGGTGTGTTGTCTTGACTGGAGGGCGTAGGGCTAGGCTTATATTTAGCGCTGTGATCATCTTTATAAGAGAGAGCTCCGCCATCAACAGCCTTAATGTGAATAAATCAAGACTACATTAAATGTTGTAAAATTACAGAATTGGTTCGTTTTCACTGTTTTTAAAATAAATCTTGTAATAAAACTACATTTAGGTATAATTCGTCTCGTTGGTTAGGCAATGACGCCTTCCACCTCTAAGTCTATCCAGGATGGATAAATCTCCATGGAATCGAGCGACGGGTTGACTCTAAGGCTATTTAGCTGCTTTGTTTAGCAAGCTATGCCCAGTTTGACTAGAGTAATTTTATTACAACTTTGTTAGGAGTATTGACTATGTCTTATACCGGAAATCAGCACGTTTATTGGCAAAACACTTGGTTCTGTACTGATGCTTTGCGTGGCGGGTTGTACGCTATGACTTTTAAGGGCTAACTAGGTCCTAAGTGGTTACCTTAGTCTGCATAACTCTGACCCCTTGAGTTATGAAGACTGAAGATAACGCTGGTTATTGTTATTACAGTAACGCTTCCTTTCGGGAACACTTAACATTAGTATCGGCCCGCTCTTTTGAGCGGGCTTTTTTTTGTCTGCTGTTTACGTATAAAACACGCTGAAACTTGCCAAATACCTCATTTTTTAGCGCTAGCCTCACTAAAGTAAAGCCCCTATAATCGTCGAGAAATGTAAATAGGTATAGGGTGACCTTTCAATCTTATTTACATTGGCTTTATACCGACACTTAACATGTTCGGGTCAGAGCTGAATTTTCAAACTATCTACCCTACTTACAACTATAAAAACAAAAGGAACCCAGTTCCATGTTAGAAAAATTATTTAAATTGAAAGAAAACCAAACATCGTTAAAGCAGGAGGTGGTGGCAGGATTAACGACCTTTTTAACCATGGCTTACATAATTTTTGTTAATCCTATGATGCTAGCGGATGCCGGAATGGATCATGGCGCGGTTTTCGTTGCAACTTGTCTGGCCGCCGCTATCGGGTGTTTGATTATGGGGATAGTGGCTAACTATCCCATTGCGCTAGCACCAGGCATGGGTTTGAATGCATTCTTTACCTATACCGTGGTCGGGGAGATGGGATATAGCTGGGAAACCGCACTCGGGGCTGTTTTCCTGTCGGGGATCTGCTTCTTCGTTCTGTCTCTGATTAAGATCAGAGAGTGGATTGTTAATAGTATTCCTATGTCGCTTCGTTTAGGTATTGCCGCTGGAATCGGTCTTTTTCTTGCGTTGATAGGGCTGAAGAGTGCCGGGATTGTCGTTGCCAGTCCGGCGACACTTGTGACCATGGGAGATGTGACTGCTTTCCCTGCTGTGATGGCCATTCTTGGCTTCTTTATGATCATAGCGATGGTGCACCGTGGCATGAAGTCTGCCGTTATCGTGAGTATTCTTTCAATAACAGTATTAGGGATTCTGTTTGGTGATGTTCAATATCACGGGGTGATGTCGACTCCTCCCTCTATCATGCCCACCTTTATGAAGATGGATCTTTCCAGTGTACTGGAAGTGAGTATGCTCTCGGTCGTGTTTGCCTTCCTGTTTGTTGATCTGTTTGATACCTCTGGAACATTGGTTGCAGTGGCCCAGCGGGGAGGTTTCTTAGACGATAAGGGACGCCTTCCCAGATTGAACCGTGCATTGATTGCTGACAGCACGGCGACGATTGCCGGCGCGATGCTTGGAACATCAACAACCACGAGTTATATCGAAAGTACCGCGGGTGTGAGCGCAGGTGGACGCACAGGTTTAACTGCCGTTGTGGTCGGTATTCTGTTTTTGTTCTCTCTATTTTTATCACCGCTCGCGGGTATGGTGCCAGCTTATGCTACCGCAGGAACCCTGTTTTATGTGGCTATTTTAATGATGTCGGGACTGGTACACGTTGAGTGGGAAGACTTAACTGAAGCGGCACCTGTCGTCGTGGTCTGCATTTTGATGCCACTTACCTTTTCGATTGCTACTGGCATTGCGATGGGGATTATTTCCTATGCGATAATTAAACTCTTGAGTGGACGATACCGAGACTTGAGTGTGGGCGTACTTGTTTTAGCAGCGCTGTTTATCGCAAAATTTATCTATGGTTAAACGTCGTTAGTTAGCACTACTTAGTTAAAGGCCATACTTTGTATGGCCTTTTTTGTGAATATCTTGAGCTTTTTTTGGATTTTGGCGCTTCTTTTTTATTGCTGACTACCAATTAGCCCCAAGATTGGGTATAACGCTAAGTTCGGCTTTATTTACTATTTTAAAAATGAACTTAAGTGAGATTGGTTACCGCCGCGTAGTGGTAAAATTGGGAACAAGCGTATTAACATCCGGCAGTCGTCAGCTCGATAAGGCGCATATGGTTGAGTTAGCGAGACAGATGTCGGCGTTAATGAAAGCCGGAGTTGAAGTTGTGCTGTGTACATCTGGGGCCATAGCCGCCGGCCGTGAACATTTAGGTTACCCCGAACTTCCCGATACCGTAGCCAATAAACAGCTCCTTGCCGCAGTAGGGCAGAGCCAACTCATTTTAGCCTGGGCGCAACTGTTCAGTATCTACGGCCTGCATGTGGGCCAACTGCTATTAACCCGGGCCGATCTTCATGACAGAGAGCGTTATCTGAATGCGCGAGACTCTCTCAATGCACTGTTGGCTCACGGAATCATCCCTATCATCAATGAAAATGATGCCGTGGCCACCAATGAGATCAAGGTCGGTGATAACGACAACCTTTCAGCCCGCGCAGCCTTGCTTTGTGATGCCGACCTCCTGATCCTTTTAACTGACCAACGGGGGCTTTTCGATGCAGATCCCCGTTCCAATCCTGATGCGAAACTGATTAAGCAAGTGGTCAATATCGATGATAGTTTACGTCTCCTCGCTGGTGGCGCCGTCTCGGGGTTGGGTACTGGCGGCATGGCAACCAAGCTCGAGGCGGCCGATATTGCAAGACGTGCCGGCGTCGAAGTGATTATTGCATCGGGACATCATCCTAAAGTTATACAAGATGCCGTTTGCAAGGAGTCTGTCGGCACTCATTTTACGGCACTGGAAAATCCATTGGAAAGCCGAAAACAGTGGATTTTAGCCGGACAGGCAACCAGAGGTAAGTTGGTTTTGGACCAAGGCGCCCTTAATGCCGTGACACAAAAGGGCAGAAGTTTGCTCTCTAAGGGGATCGTCAGCGTCGAAGGTAAGTTTGAACGTGGCGCAACACTGCAAC
Organism: Shewanella sp.; assembly: GCA_004195335.1. GTDB lineage: Bacteria > Pseudomonadota > Gammaproteobacteria > Enterobacterales > Shewanellaceae > Shewanella. The sequence goes on along the minus strand of SDWK01000660.1, from coordinate 2,275 downwards.
TCGTCGATAGTGATGGCAAGGAGTTTGCGCGGGGCATGAGCCGATATAGTGCCAAAGATCTGCATCAGATAGCGGGCAAGCATTCCGATGATATCGAGTCCATACTTGGCTACGATAATGGTGATGCCGTTGTCCACCGTAATGATATGGTCGTGCTTTAGAATTAAGGTTTACAGGTCCTGTAAATCAGGTCCTTTGAAAATGAAGGTGATGTGACGTGATTGAGAATAATTCAGCTTATCTGCAAACTCTGGGACAACAGGCTAAACAGGCAAGCTATGCCTTAGCGGGATTGACCGGCCAACAAAAGCAGGCGTTATTGAGTGCCATTGCCGGCAGCTTGACCCAAAATAGCGCTACCATCCTTGCAGCCAATGAAAAAGATGTTGTTGCTGCGCGCGCGAATGGTCTTAGTGATGCCATGATCGATCGTTTGCTGCTCGATGAGTCACGGTTGCAAGGCGTGATCGGTGATATCGACAATGTGATTAAACTAGTCGATCCGGTAGGTACAGAGCTTGAAAGTCAGGTTTTAGACAATGGTCTGCGATTATCGCGTCGTCGCGTCCCGCTGGGAGTGATAGGTGTTATCTATGAGGCGCGTCCTAATGTAACCGTGGATATTGCCGTACTCGCATTGAAAACCGGTAACGCCGTTATCCTGCGAGGGGGCAAAGAGACGCTACAATCTAACCTTGCTCTGAGCGAAGCGATTCGCATTGCCGTGGTTGAGCAAGGCTTGCCGGCAGATAGTGTGCAATTGATTAAAAGCCCTGATAGAGCCTTAGTAAGCGGTCTGCTTAAACTCGACCAGTTTGTCGATATGATCGTGCCTCGAGGTGGCCAAAACTTGCAGCGTCTGTGCGCCGAGCAAGCGACCATACCGGTTATTTTGGGGGGCATAGGAATATGCCATCTCTATGCGGATAAAGATGCCAATATCGCTAAATCTATTGAGGTCATTGCCAATGCAAAGGTTCAGCGTCCAACTGTTTGTAATGCGCTTGATACAGTCTTAGTTCACGAATCCATCGCCGATGAGTTATTGCCCCAGCTGTACACACAGCTTTCGGCGTTGGGCGTCAGTTTTTATGGTTGCCGGAACGCGCAAGCTATCGCCGATAAACAGGGCATAGCCATCTTGCCCGCGACCGATGATACTTATGCTCAAGAGTGGTTATCACTCACCTTAGGGGTTAAGGTTGTCAGCGATATAGCCACCGCGATAGACCATATCAGAACCTATTCGAGTGGGCATTCTGAAGGGATTTTAACCGATAATATTCATGCATCGGCGCAGTTTATTAACCAGGTGGATTCAGCGGCTGTGTACGTCAATGCCAGCACGCGTTTCACCGATGGCGGCCAGTTTGGCCTTGGCGCCGAAGTCGCGGTGAGTACCCAAAAGTTGCATGCTCGTGGCCCTATGGGGCTTGAGGCTTTGACCACCTATAAGTGGATCGGAGTCGGGGAATATACCGCAAGAAGTTAATCGCTTCGAATTAAGCTGAATTACATTTTTGTTTTGGTTCATTTAGCATTAGTTGTATTGGAAGGTTTGTTTAAACTCAAACCTTCAATATGACTTATCGCCTGTGGCGTACTTATGTGTAGATACTTCTACGGCACGCTGTAAATACTTCCCTGTAAGCTCGACGACAGCATCCATGCTGTCAACGTCCGTAGCCGCATCTACACCTGATATTTCACACTCTTCGACTTTGATTTGTTGATGGAAATGATAGCTTTCTAAGATTGTTTTAACCTTTTAACTTAACTTAACTTTTTAATCAATTCAGCTGCTGCTTCCATTGCTTCCTGTACAGGGCGAGCGGGGGATATCTTGGTTGACTTAAAAATGCCTGGGCAGGCGATTCGCCAGGAGTTGATGACATTAGATACGCCCTCTACATCACCTGCTTCTACCAAGGTTACGCCCCATAGATCTGGTGTTGTATCAAACCTGAGAATTTCTACATTTTGTGGTGGAAATAACCCGGCTGCGGTTAGCTTTTCGGCCGCCTGTAATCTGGCCATAGCATCAATATCTTCGTTTAACTCCCAATAGATTAAAAATAACATCTCATTACCTCCGTTAGGGCTTTTGCAGCAACTGAGTTCTCCAGGAACGCTGCATTGGATATGACTCAGAAGTATAGTTGCTCATTCCGGGAGAAGGTGTGATATCTCAAATTTAAATTAGAAAATATAGACAGAAATAATCGATGCTTTTATCCATTTGATTAAAATCACTATTCATTAGTGTTATTCACCA
>SDWK01000130.1 GCA_004195335.1 Shewanella sp. | reverse complement strand
ATGTGTATAAGAGCCAGCCGTGATCATACCTTGGTTGAATATGCAATCAACTTACCGGTAGAACTAAAGGTTAAAAATGGGGAACAAAAATATATTTTAAAAAAATTATCTAATGCAGGTAAAGAAGACACTTAGCAGATGTCCAAAATTTAAGTATAATGTAGCGCTATTTTGACATGGAAAACCTATCGATGACACAAGTTCATGATCCCTATACCGGTGCAGAAGCGCTCTCTGAACTAACGCTTGGTAAAGCGACTGGCTATCAGGCTGAGTATGATGCATCTCTGCTACAAGGGGTCCCCCGTAAACTTAACCGCGATGCTATTGGTCTAAATGAAACGCTTCCCTTTCATGGAACCGATATCTGGATGGGTTATGAATTGTCATGGCTCAATGCCAAAGGCAAACCTATGGTTGCGATAGCGGAGTTTCATCTAAGCTATAGCAGTCAGAACTTGATCGAATCTAAATCATTCAAGCTTTACCTTAATACCTTTAACCAAACCAAGTTTGATAGCATAAAGGTACTCCAAGCAACACTTGTTGAAGATTTAAGTCGATGTGCTGACGGTGAGGTATCAGTCAAAATAATTGAACCAAAACAGTTCCCCACTCAGCGCGTCGTCGAACTACCAGGTACCTGTATCGATGATCTCGATATTGAAGTTAATGATTACAACTTTAATCCTGAGTATTTGCAGGACAGCACCGATGACAAAGCCATAGTGGCAGAGACGCTCAATTCAAACTTGCTCAAATCTAACTGTCTCATTACTTCACAACCCGATTGGGGAAGTTTGATGATCAGATATCAGGGGCCTAAGATAGATCGCGAGAAGCTGTTACGTTATCTCATCTCATTCCGTCAACACAATGAATTTCACGAGCAGTGTATAGAACGAATTTTTGTCGATCTGAAACGATTCTGCCATTGTGCAAAATTGACGGTATATGCGCGTTATACCCGTCGCGGTGGATTAGACATCAATCCCTATCGCAGTGACTTTGAAAACCCGCCAGAGAATCACAGATTGGCCAGACAGTAATTTATCTCTATGTACAAAGCCCGATAACACTATCGGGCTCTTTTATTCCAAGGTGATTAAACCGGACTACGCCGCCCAGACCAAAACATTTATAATCAAAACTTTACAGTAAGATGCTAATGCCGTAATCCGGTTTAGTGAAACGACTGTAACTGACTCTTCCCCATTGCGGTTGAAATCGTTTTCCTTAACCATTGATGGGCCGGGTTTTGTGTCAATTTTGTTTTCCACACCATATACATTTCTACAGGCTTTACCTCTATCGGTACCTCTAATACTTGATAGCCTAATACTTCAGCATATTCATGAGCATACATTTTAGTCGACAAGCCTATCGCCTGACTCTTTGAGATGGTCGCCAATAAACTCAATAAGGATGATTGCTCACTGTGCATCTGTCGCTTAGGAAGTACCTCGGTAGTGAATAGATCCGCAATCGTTAAGTTAGCCCTGCGTAATCGCATAAAAACATGTTTTTCATTGAAATATTGCTCCCGGGTGATGCTACCTTTTATTCTGGGGTGATTATTTGCAGCGACACACACTAAACTGTCTTCCATAACCTTCTGTCTTGAAAGCGAAGCTTGCTGGGGAAAGTTCACATCAATAACCATATCGACCTGCTCCATCTGCAGAGCGGTTTCCAATTCACTGTCCAGACTCGGCGGTTCACAAAAAATAATATCAATATCGATACCCTCAAGCATCTTCTCCAGCGGTGTCTGTAAGGTTCGAATGACCACGTCATTAGCGTACACCTTAAACTGTCGTGTCGTTTTCTCAGGATCAAAGGACTCCATACCGAGAATCACCTTCTCAATAGATAACAGCGGCCCTTCTAATTGCTCATAAAGTTGTTTTGCCGTCGCTGTAGGTTCAATCCCCCGCCCCACCCGTAGGAAAAGATCCTCACCCACAACGGACTTTAAACGCGCAATAGCATTACTCACCGAAGACTGGGTTAAATCCAACTCTTCGGCAGCGAGAGTAAAAGAGCCTCTTCGGCACACCACAAGAAAAACCCGTAATAAATTAAGATCAAACTGTTTATTCTGAGGCATGGCCATCTCACACATTCACCTGGTAAATATTACAATGTAATTTAGCACACATTATAAATAGTTCTCACCACATTATACTGAGTTCAATTAATCAGCTCTATCAGCGACTCACTGGTTACCTGATGCGATTTAAAAGCGTTTTTAATTTGAATTTAATCAATATTTAAAGGTGAAGATTATGAAAAAATCATTTATTTCCATGTCGATCATAAGCTGCTTTTCATTTAACGCATTAGCAGCGCAACATGAACATGATCACATCAGCGTAAGCTATGAAGGTAAAGATGCTACCCAGCACACCGCCAGTGCCAACAGAGCAATGGCTAAGACACTGAACTTCGACGACACAACGGCCTTTAAGCAATCTTCAAAAAATCTGATAGCCGAGCTTGATGAGAAAACCGCAGCCATCATGCGATCTGAGTTCGAATACCTCACCGAGAAAGCCCCGGATTCGATCAACCCATCATTACACCGTCAAGCACAACTGAACATGGTTGCCAATGGGCTATATAAAGTCCGTGACGGCATCTATCAGGTGCGCGGTACCGACCTCTCGAACTTAACCTTGATCCGCAGCGATAACGGTTGGATAGCCTACGATGTATTGCTAACCAAAGAAGCGGCCAAGCTATCACTTGAATTTGCCATGAAAAACCTGCCACAAGGCGGTGAACTTCCTGTTGTGGCGATGATTTATTCACACAGCCATGCCGATCACTTCGGTGGCTCCCGTGGTGTGCAGGAGCTTTATCCAAACGTCAAAGTTTATGGGTCAGACAACATCACGAAAGAGATAGTCGATGAAAATGTACTAGCCGGCAACGCCATGAGCCGACGAGCCGCCTATCAATACGGTGCAACATTGGGTAAGCATGATCACGGCATCGTCGATGCGGCGCTAGGTAAGGGGATATCCAAAGGTGAGATCACTTACGTTAAACCCGATCACACCCTCAATGGCGACGGAAAATGGGAAACATTGACCATCGATGGCCTGGAGATGATCTTTATGGATGCCTCGGGCACCGAAGGCGCATCTGAAATGATCACCTACATCCCTTCGATGAAGGCACTGTGGACAGCAGAGCTCACTTATCAGGGTATGCACAACGTCTATACCCTGCGCGGGGCTAAAGTTCGGGACGCCCAGAAATGGTCAAAAGACATCAATGAGATGATTAATGCCTTCGGCGGTGAAGTTCAGACTCTGTTTGCCTCTCACTCTGCACCCATCTGGGGAAATGAAGCCATCAATGATTTCCTAAGATTACAACGCGATAACTATGGTTTCGTCCATAATCAGACACTGCGACTGGCCAATCAGGGTGTAACGATTCAAGACATTGGTGATGCGATCCAAGAGGTGATCCCAGAGTCAATCTTCAAGGCATGGCATACCAATGGCTACCACGGTACATACAGCCACAACGCGAAAGCGGTTTATAACATGTACTTGGGGTATTTTGACATGAATCCAGCCAACCTCAATCCTCTCTCGACTCATCCGGAAGCAGTTAAATTTGTCGAATATATGGGTGGTGCAGAGACGGTCATGGACAAAGCCCAGGCCGACTTTGCTCAAGGGGAATACCGTTTCGTGGCGACAGCACTCAACAAGGTTGTTATGGCCAATCCGGGTAACCAAAGTGCGCGTCAACTCCTTGCCGATACCTATGAGCAGTTAGGGTATCAAGCCGAAGGCGCGGGTTGGAGAAATATCTATTTGACCGGCGCCCAAGAACTAAGGATCGGTATTCAACCGGGCGCACCGAAAACAGCCTCAGCCGATATCATCAGCGAGATGGACCTGCCTACCCTGTTTGACTTTTTAGCCGTTAAAGTCGATAGCCTGAAAGCCGCCAAACTAGGGTTAATAACGATGAATATCGTCACTCCGGACAATGATAAAATACTCTATATCGAGATGAGTAACGGCAACCTGAGCAACATTGAAGTGACAAAAACTAAGAAAGCGGATGCGACGCTTACGGTTAATCAAAATGATGTCACTCGCATCTTATTAGGAAAAGCGAAGATAAACGACCTGTTAGACCAAGGTAAGGCAACGATGACAGGTGACAAAGAGGCCTTTAACAAAATTGCGTCAACCTTAGTCGAATTTGACAGCAACTTTGAAATTGTCCCTTTAAACGATCACTAACCTTAATTTTAGCCAGATAAAGTCTCTAGTATTTTATAGTAGAGGCTTTATCGTATCTCTCTTTTACGCATACCACTTCCAAATTCAACAAGCTGAGCATGAAAGAAGTCTCCCCCTCTATCCCCGCTCACATAATCATTGACTATATTACCACCTATATCAAGTGCCAACGAAGGCAAACCAGCACTCACCAATTAACATTAGCCCCGCCTAAAAATACCCCTTAAGTAGTACCTCTTTATAAGTACAAGCTATTGATCTTAATCACAATTACCCACTATAAATGTAAAAAAATCTCAAGACTTGTTTCAGATCAAGAAAACCATAGCGTAACAAGGCGTATAACACTCCTGAGATGATGACGAAACAATAATGAAACAAAAGGACTGTAAAATGAAAGTTCGTGCACTTACCCTAGCAATCATAGCTGGTTTAGCTTCTTCCGCTGTCGCAGCTGACACTGTAGACCCACTAAAAAAAGCATTTATCGATGATTCTGCTGTAAAAGTTCAATTCCGTTTACGTTTCGAACAAGCCGATGTCGATACTGTCGATAAACAAGATCAAACAACCATCCGTACTCGCTTAAATTACAAGACGGGTGATATCTATAACTTCTTCGCGCTAGCAGAAGTTGACGATGTGCGTTCAACCGACAATGAGCCACTCATTGCCGATTATGAGTACACACAAATTAACCAGGCTTTCATTGGTTATAAGGCGCCTGCTGAAACACTATTGAAATATGGTCGCCAGCGAATTCTGCTGGACAACCAACGTTTCGTTGGTGGTGTGGGCTTCCGTCAAAATGAACAAACTTACGATGCATTCTCGGTAAAAAATACGGCGATTGAAAATTTAACGGCTTACTACTCATACGTGAATAATGTAAACCGCATCTTCCCTGAAGGTTCAGGAAAAGAGTCGCACACAAACGAAACAAGCCTACTCAACCTGAACTATAAAGCGGGTGACATTGCCAATATCACAGGTTATGCATACCTGATTGATAACAGCGATGTTGCTGCTTTCTCTACCGATACCTATGGTGTTCGTGCAACAGGCAAGGTTAAGCTGGACGCAATAAAGCTTAGCTATGAAGCTGAATATGCCCAGCAGTCTGAAGGCGGGGATAACCCAACTAAATATACTGCAAACTACTACAAGTTAGGCGCAGGCATTGGTTTCGATGCATTCGGCGCTAAAGTTGGCTACGAAGTGTTGGGATCTGATGACGGCGCTGCCGGATTTATCACTCCACTGGCAACCCTACATGCCTTCAACGGTTGGACCGATAAGTTCCTATTCGGCGGCAAGGGTAACTGGGAAAATGGTATTGTAGATACGCATGTTATCTTAACTGCAAAACTTGCAGGTCTTAAATTACTGGCCAAATACCACAAGTTTGAATCTGACTATGGTGATATCGACATGGGTAAGGAATGGGGCGTTGCCGCAACATACCCATTGGCTAAGCACTACAGTGTTGGTGTTAAATATGCCAGCTTTAGTGGCGCCGATGCCGGTTATGGTTTCTCAAACGATACTGACAAACTATGGCTAACGCTTCAAGCTAAGTACTAATAGAAAGTACTAAATAGAGAGTACTAAGCAAAAGCACTTGGTAAAAGAACTTACAGCGAAGTAGCGGTGAGTTCTTAACAGTACCAGGCAAGAGTGCATTAGAGGGTCGGCTCTGTTTTTGAAAATAAAATCAGAGATACTGTTTAATTA
>SDWK01000125.1 GCA_004195335.1 Shewanella sp. | reverse complement strand
CCAACACGAGGCGAAACGATGGCGATCACTTATACACTACTTGGTATCGTCGTTGCACTTGCCGGTGCACAATTTCAAGCCATGTTTCAGCACCCCGTTATTCTCATCGCATTGAGCATTTTATTTATTTTTCTCGCATTATCCATGTTTGGCCTGGTCAATCTTGCCTTACCGAGCAGCTGGCAAAATAAGCTTAACAACATCAGCAGAAGCCAAAAAGGGGGCTCATATATCGGCGTGGTCATTATGGGCGCCATTTCAGGATTGGTGGCATCGCCTTGTACCACAGCACCATTAACCGGGGCATTGTTATATATATCTCAGTCTGGCGATATTGTTTTAGGGGCTTCGGCCTTATATGCCTTAAGTTTAGGGATGGGCTTACCTTTATTAATTTTGGGCAGTTCTGGTGGTAAATTATTACCTAAAGCGGGTCCTTGGATGACGGTGATTAAGAATGTTTTTGGCTTATTATTACTGGCTGTCCCTATCTTTTTACTAGAACGCTTCATTCCTGAGATAGCCTCAAAAGAGTGTTGGGACTGTAAGGAATGCTTTGAGCTTTGCCCGACATCAGCGTTGCAGGCAGCATACGTTTTAGCTTCAGCAACAAAGAAGACACCGACTATCTGATCGCGCAGCTGTCCGAATAACTATTGCAATAACAAGAAAAAAAGCATTTAACCAAATTGAAGGTAGAGAGTTCATGAAACAGAAAATATTATTTATCGACCGTGATGGCACCATCATCGAAGAGCCTGTCACCGACAAACAAGTGGATAGTCTGGCTAAACTGGTGTTCGAACCCACAGTGATCCCCGCCCTGCTGAAATTGCAAAATGCCGGATATCGCCTAGTCATGGTGAGTAATCAAGATGGGTTAGGCACGCCCTCTTTTCCTAAAGATGACTTCGATGCGCCTCAGGATATGATGATGCAGATCCTCAGCAGTCAGGGCATTATTTTCGATGATGTACTTATCTGCCCTCACTTTAACGATGAAAACTGCAGTTGCCGCAAACCTAAACTCGGTCTGGTCAAAGATTACCTCACACAGGGCAAGGTCGACTTCACTCAATCTGCCGTGATTGGCGATCGCGAAACGGACATGGGACTCGCCGATGCCATGGGCATTCAGGGGCTGCAATATGACCGTGAGACCCTCAACTGGGATGCCATTGCCGATACACTATTAAACCGCAACCGCACCGCAACCGTGGTAAGAACCACCAAAGAGACCGACATTCGAGTCACCATAGATCTCGACTCTCAAGAGAAAGGCAAGATAGTGACCGGCATCGGCTTCTTCGACCATATGCTGGATCAAATCTCGACTCACGGTAACTTCAAGATGGACGTTAAGGTCGATGGCGATCTCGAGATAGACGATCATCACAGTGTCGAAGATACGGCGCTGGCGATTGGCGAGGCGATCAGAGAAGCCCTTGGCGATAAACGCGGTATCGCACGTTTTGGCTTTAGTATTCCGATGGATGAAGCTAGCGCCGAGTGCCTGCTCGATCTATCCGGTCGCCCTTTCATCAAGTTTGATGGTGAGTTCGAGCGTGAAATGGTCGGCGAGATGGCCACCGAGATGGTGCCCCACTTTTTCCGCTCCTTCGCCGATGGTCTGCGCTGCACCTTGCACCTCAAGACACTGGGCGACAACGATCACCACAAGGTCGAAAGCCTGTATAAAGTCTTAGGTCGCACCTTACGTCAGGCCGTTAAGGTTGAGGGTGACGTACTCCCCTCGAGTAAAGGTGTCTTATGAACCAAGCTGTGAATTCGACCGTTATCATAGATACAGGCTGTGCAAACTTAAGCTCGGTGCGCTATGCGTTCGAGCGCATAGCTAAAGATGTCATCGTCAGTGATGATCATGATGTAATTAGAGCCGCAACCCGTGTGGTACTGCCCGGCGTAGGCACCGCTGGTGCGGCGATGGCCTCCTTAAAAGACAAACGGCTCGTCGAATTAATTCAGGGATTAACCCAGCCTGTATTGGGCGTGTGTTTAGGCATGCAGATGATGACCCAAGTATCGAAAGAGCGCGGCGGCCGCGAGGTCGACTGTGAATGTCTGGGCGTGATCCCAACCGATGTAAAGGAGCTCGACAGTCAGGGACAACCCTTACCGCATATGGGCTGGAACCAGATCACTCCATCGACGCACCCGTTATTTGTAGGCATACCCGCAGGCAGCTATGTCTACTTCGTTCATAGCTACCGGGTACCGTTGAGCGACTACACCATAGCAACCTGTGAGTATGGTGAGTCATTCAGCGCCGCCATCGCCAAAGATAACTTTATGGGCGTGCAGTTTCACCCGGAGAAAAGCGCGGCTATCGGGTCAAAAATATTAAGCAACTTCTTAGCGTTAGACAGAGCCAGCCTTAACGCAGCACTTCAGGAGCCGAAGTCATGATTATTCCAGCAATCGATCTCATCGAGGGTCAGGTAGTACGCCTATATCAGGGCGACTATGCTCAGAAGACCACCTTCGACCTGTCTCCCTTATCCCAGCTTAAATCTTATGAGACACAGGGCGCGAAATGGCTTCACATCGTGGATCTTACCGGGGCTAAAGACCCCGATGCCCGTCAAACCGCTTTAATCGCCGAGTTGGTTGCCGGACTGGATGCCAATGTTCAAGTGGGCGGCGGTATTCGCACAGAAGCTCAAGTCGCCGAACTACTGGAAATTGGGGTGAAGCGCGTGGTTATCGGCTCTCTGGCCGTAAAAGAAACCGCACTGGTACAGCGCTGGTTTAAAAAATATGGCGCCGAGGCTATCTGTCTGGCATTGGATGTGAATATCAACGAGCAGGGCGAGAAGATTGTGGCGGTATCGGGCTGGCAGTCCGGTGGCGGCAAGAGTTTGGAATCCCTCGTCGACGCCTTTAAGCCTTTTGGTCTTAAGCACGCATTAGTGACCGATATCAGCCGCGACGGTACCTTGAAAGGCGCCAATACTGACTTGTACCGAGAAATAGCGGCGGCCTACCCAGATATTAATTGGCAAGCCTCGGGCGGCATTGCCACACTCGATGATGTGGCCGCTGTCAGAGATAGCGGCGCCGATGGCATTATCATAGGTAAAGCACTCTTAATCGAAAACTTTACCGTAGAGGAGGCGATCCAATGCTGGCCAAATCCACAATAACGCCATGCTTGAATGTTTTAGCCAATGAACAGATCGTTGTAGGAGAATCCCAATGCTAGCTAAGCGCATCGTCCCCTGTTTAGACGTCAAAGAGGGCAAAGTTGTCAAAGGTGTGCAGTTTCGTAACCATGAAATTGTCGGTGATATCGTGCCGTTAGCCGCAAGGTACGCCGAAGAAGGCGCCGATGAGCTGGTATTTTATGATATTACCGCCAGTGCCCATGACAGGGTGATCGATAAGTCCTGGGTAAGCCGAGTTGCTGAGCGTATCGATATCCCCTTCTGCGTCGCCGGAGGCATAAAAACCATCGCCCAGGCGCGGGAAAAACTGGCCTTCGGTGCCGATAAGATATCGATTAACTCACCAGCGTTGACCGATCCCAGTTTAATTGAACGTCTGCAGGACGAGTTCGGTCGCCAGTGTATCGTTATCGGTATCGACTCTTACTTCGATGCAGGCACTAACACCTATAAAGTAAAACAGTTTACCGGTGATGAATCTGCCACCAAAGACACCCAGTGGTTCACTCAGGACTGGGTCGAAGAGGTTCAAAAACGCGGTTGCGGTGAGATAGTCCTCAATGTCATGAATCAGGATGGTGTGCGTCAGGGCTATGATCTAAAGCAACTGTCCATGGTACGTGAAATCTGTGATGTGCCCCTTATTGCCTCCGGCGGCGCAGGCACCATGGCACACTTCAAAGATGTATTCGAGATTGCCAGGGTCGATGCGGCGCTCGCTGCCAGCGTGTTTCATAAAGGCATCATCGACATCGGCGAACTTAAAAACTATCTATTTGAAAATAATATCGCCATCAGGCGCTAACCCACATTTACGGCTCTTCTCAGCCTTGAGAAAAGTAATAGGAAACCTGAAATGACAGTGACCGCAGAACAATTATCAAGCCAGCTCGATTGGGACAAACAAGCGGGACTGATCCCTGCCGTGGTACAAAACCACCTCACAGGAAAAGTCCTTATGCTGGGCTACATGGACAAGGCCGCCTTGGCCAAAACCATAGAGACAAAAAGCGTCACGTTTTTCAGCCGCAGCAAGCAGCGCCTATGGACCAAAGGTGAAACCTCAGGCAATACCCTTGAGCTTATCGCCATCGATAAAGACTGTGACAACGACAGCCTATTGGTACAGGTCATTCCGAATGGCCCTACCTGCCACCTGCAGACCGAAAGTTGCTGGCCGGACGGCAATGCCCATTCGTTTATCGATAACCTGTCACACTTAATCGCCTCGCGTAAAGGCCAAGATCCTAAGTCGAGTTACACCGCGCACCTGTTTGAACGCGGCACTAAACGCATCGCACAGAAAGTCGGTGAAGAGGGGCTGGAAACGGCCTTAGCCGCGGCGACGAACGATAAACCTGAGCTGATCGATGAAGCATCCGATCTCATCTATCATCTACTGGTGTTGCTCGAAGATCAGGAGTTAAGTCTGGCCGACATCACTCAGAACCTGCTTAAACGTCATACTAAGGCAAGCCAGGACTGAGCCTAACGGTCGAATGTTCGAAGAGCTGGTTTCAACGACACATAGTAAGAGCACCTCGGGTGCTCTTTTCATATCAGTCGTTAAAATATAACCGTGAATCTAATAACCCGTGTAATATAATAAGTATGAAATGGTTTTTACTGTTTCTTAGAAAAACTAAAAGTTAAAACAAGGGCAGTAACACAGCCGTAAAAGGAATTGGCTTATCATGTGGTTAAAAACACTGTCATCATTGGTGCTCATATTCAGCTTACTTGCCAGCAATCAAACCCAGGCCGACGAGCTCACCTACCTTGTCATATCTAATCAAGCCGAGCCCTTTCAGATAGTTAATCATATAGTGAATCATACTGAACCTGTACATCAGGGGATCATCAGTGACATCGTATATGCATCCCTTAAAGACAGCGAAGTCGAGATCATCACACTCGCCTACCCATTTAAGCGATACATCTTGATGATGGAGCCACAACATACGCCCAGATGGATCAGCTATGGCTCACCGGCCTGGCAGACGATTCACGGCGAAGAGACACAAAACAAACGCCTGTCGAAAAACACATTATTTGATGTCTCTCATGTGCTTGTCACGAAAAGTGATTTGGCGTTCACCGTAAACCGAGTCGATGATCTGTTCGGTAAAACCATCATTACGCTCAAAGGCTTTACCTACCCCGGACTCGATAAATACATTGACGACGGACTGATATTTAAGGTTGAGGTCAATAGCCACGAAAGCGCACTCAAGGCCGTCGAAACGGGTCGGGGCATTGGCTTTGTCGCCATGAAAACCCGTGCCCTCTATACCATCAAGGACACAAAATTAAATCGCACCGACTTCACCTTAGTCGACTTCGCCAAGGTTATCGCGCCTTACTCTGTACACCTCTCATTTAGCGACTCTGTATCGCCCAAGCTTATCGAGCAAGTAGACCAGCAAGTGTTAAAACTGAAACAGAATCATAGAATCGATGAGATCATCCACTCTTATTTGGGTGAGTAAACTCGATATTAGTCACGGGAGCGGGCACAAGAGCTGGTGTTTAATCGTTCTGGTTAATAACCGAGTAATCGGCGGGAACGTGATACCTCTCTAATATCTCTTGGTATTCTCCGCTTTGCTGTATGCGCTTAAGTCCCATATTTAATTGCTGGGTGAGCTTATCTCCCCCCGGGTAATCGGGTGAGATCATAAGATGAAAGGCGGCGCTGCTTTCAGGCTTTGTCGCCACCGCGTAAGAGCGAATATGAGAGGGCGCCGTTTTTCGTATCAAGTTCCAGCCAACGAGTTCATCGATGAGGGTAAAATCGATGCGTTTAAACAGTAACATCTCGATATTTTGCTT
>SDWK01000924.1 GCA_004195335.1 Shewanella sp. | reverse complement strand
AAGGCGCTCAAGATATCGATCCCCAGGTTATCATTGGAGCAAACACAAACAGAGCTAAGCCACAAACCCTTTCCCACAAGCTCAGAGGATCACTACCTTGTCTCATTGCCGCGTCTTGCCATTCAATTAGAAAAACCAAGCTCCGCGTCGGTTGAACTGGCTTCTCTGTCGGAGTCAGTTGGCACAGAGCCTACACTCGCCTCAAAGACAAGCCATGAGTCAGACTTCGAACGATTTTTAAAAACGTCACAAATAGAGAATAGGCTGAGTTATGAAGTCGATGGACTCGAAATCACCCATACCTATTTAAAAAATAAGCGTAAAAGAAACCAAAAGTTACTGCACATCTATCAGGCAAGCCTGACGCAAGCACTACAGTGGGATGACTACCGGCTCGACACGTTAGAACACTGGTCAATCGATGGCCTGGAGTTTGAGAGTGAACACAGCCTGAAACCCGAAGCCAAGAAACAAGCTCTATTGCAGGGAAAGCTGGATCTGAATACTGAACTGAGCACGCTACTTTTTCTGGTTCAAAACAGCTACGCCTTACCCACTAATATTTATATCGACGGACAGACTCACTTAAAGGCAAATTATCAATTATTTCGAGAAAATAATAACACTCAGTTTGATGTTGATTTTTCACCTACGCTCTCATCTTTAAACGGCAGTATTAGCGACCTCCCCTTTGAAGGTGTCAACATGTCAGCCCGTTGTCATCTCAACCTTCAGCAAGATAGTAAGGGCTCAAATAAACGCACCTTCACCTGTCCGGAAATGGATCTCGCTGCTGCGGCATTTAATCCCGGAATGTTAATCACAAACCTCAAAGCCGAAGGGGATATCTCCCTCTCCCTTGATGATGCACAACTCAAGGCGCCATCGAACGGTGAGTCGTTAAATCACAATACCCAGGCCAGTAATAATCTGGCTGGTAACTTAAGTGATGCCGAAATTCATCTTAATGCCACAGGCGAACTCCTGAGTGGACAGGTTTTGTTGCCTGAATTTATCCTGAAATTACATGATAAATCTCACGGTTACTTGGTGTTGCAAGGCTTGAGTTTAGCGGAACTCATCGCCATTCAACCACAGGTGGGTCTCTATGCCGATGGTATCTTCGATGGTGTACTGCCAGTAGACCTTATTGACGGTAAAATATCTGTCTCAGGTGGACGCTTAGCGGCGCGTTCGCCTGGTGGACTGATCTCGTTAAGTGGCAATCCGGCCGTCGAGCAGATGCGTCAATCCCAACCCTATCTGGATTTTGCATTTTCGACCATGGAGCACCTCCAATACTCTGAATTGGCGAGCACCTTCGATATGGCCCCCTCAGGCGATGCCGTACTTAAGGTCAATGTGAAAGGAAAAGGTAAAGGGATTGAACGTCCTATCCACTTGAACTACTCTCAAGAGGAGAACATGCTCCAACTATTAAAGAGCCTGCAAGTGGGTGATAAACTGCAGACTCAAATTGAGCAATCGATGAACTGATTCATAGGACTAGTTCATTGAAATAATTGTTAGAATCAACTTATACAATCGGTGAGTTGGTGCGATAATGTCGGCCAATATTTGATGCTCAAAATAAACGTTCAGTTTAGTGTCATCTTAAGCGCAATATAATAGACTTTAATGAAACGTCGGCTGTCATTTGTCTCAACCGATAGGATAAAAGGAACTTCCAGTGAAAAGATTGCCTGTTTTACGAACGTCCGTAAGCGCAATGATTGCACTTCTGGCTCTGACCGGCTGTACACCCACGATCAAAATTGAGCCACCCGATAAACCCATAGTGATCAACCTCAATGTCAAGATTGAACATGAAATCAAGATAAAGGTTGATAAAGACCTAGATGAATTACTCACCAACGACGAGTTATTTTAATCGGTTCGGTTAATTAAGGAGTACAGAATGAAAACTAGATTACTGGTGCTCGCCGCAGGTCTGCTGCTGAGCCTTAATGCATTTGCAATGTCCCTTCAAGACGCTAAGTCTCAGGGTTTCGTTGGTGAACAGCCTAATGGTTACCTGGGCATAGTAAAAAGTAACCCGGAAGCAACTTCCGTCGCAAAGCTGGTCAACGCTAAGCGTAAAACTCATTATCAGAAAATCGCCAAGAAAAATGCTATATCCGTCGGAGATGTCGCCAAGTTGGCCGCCGAAAAAGCGATGAAAGCGACCAAGAAAGGTCAATACATCAAAAATTCGAGTGGTAAATGGGTAAAAAAGTAACGCCCATCATCTTTATATATAACCAATGATAATACCGATTGGTATCAGAGCCCGCACTGCGGGCTTTTTCGTGTTTATATCTAATACCAAGCGGTATAAAGTCATGAACTCAGCATAACAGTACGTTTAATGCCGACATAGACAGCCCCCGCGTGAGCAGACTCACAGCTTCAACAAATAGTGAATTAAACATCCCTACATAAGCAATAACGATAGTAAAATCCTCTGTCCCAGGAAGAGCTGAGCCCTAATAAGCTTCACCTGAACGTTTTCAAAGCATCACTGCTGAGTCAGGGATGGTTTGCTCCATCGCTTCACATTAAGGTTATTTATGGTTTTTGTTGAATTGTTCGTTGTCCTCGCGTTTATCTATCTTGGTGCCCGGATCGGCGGCATTGGGATTGGTCTGGCTGGCGGCGCTGGCGTCTTAGTTTTGTCGTTATTTCTAGGCGTCGACACGGGCCACATTCCGGTAGATGTCATTCTCATCATCATGTCGGTAATAGCGGCCATTTCCGCCATGCAGGTCGCTGGGGGGCTCGAGTGGCTGGTTGATCTGTCTGAGACGTTTTTGCGCAAGAACCCTAAACGCATCACCTTCTACGCGCCAATCGTGACCTACTTTATGACTCTGCTGGCAGGTACCGGCCATACGGCATTTTCAACACTGCCGGTTATCGCCGAGGTGGCTAAAGAGCAAGGCATAAGACCATCGAGACCACTTGGGATCTCGGTCGTTGCCTCACAGATCGCTATTACCGCTTCGCCTATATCGGCAGCCGTTGTATTCTTCTCCGGAATTTTAGAACCTCTGGGTGTAAGTTATCTGACTCTGCTGGCTATCTGCATCCCCACGACCTTTATCGCTTGTATGGCCGGGGCTTTCGTCTCAAATTTCTTAGGCTGTGAATTGAAAGATGATCCAGTTTATCAGGCACGCCTCGAGAAGGGATTAGTTAAACTGAAGGGTCAAACTCAAAGGGATATTCTCCCTACGGCCAAACCCGCCACCTATATCTTTATCACGGCCATTGTCTGCGTCATTGTTTATGCCACCATTATCTCAGACACGGTCAATCTTATTCCAAACCCATCTCTGGGTCGCAATGAAGCGATCATGGTGTTTATGCTTTCGGCGGCGACCGCGATTGTGACATTCACCAAAATCGATGCCTCCGAGATTTCCAATGCCGCCACTTTCAAGTCAGGAATGTGCGCCTGTATCTGTGTGTTAGGTGTCGCTTGGCTGGGAGACACCTTCGTGTCCAGCCACATTGACGACATTAAAGCCCTCTCCGCGGATGTGCTTAATCAGTACCCCTGGATGCTTGCCGTCACCCTGTTTTTTGCCTCTATGCTGCTCTATTCACAAGGGGCTACAACAACTGCATTGATGCCGGCCGCCTTAGCCATTGGCGTCGCCCCCCTCACGGCTATCGCCTCATTTGCCGCCGTGAGCGCCCTGTTTGTATTGCCAACCTATCCGACGCTGTTAGCCGCGGTGCAGATGGATGATACCGGCTCGACCCGTATCGGAAACATGGTATTTAACCACCCATTCCTTATACCGGGATTAGTCACCATCTCGACCTCTGTAGCATTAGGATTTGTCATCGGCGGGATGATTCTTTAAACCAACATGTATTGGTCAATAACGGATGCTATTTAACCATACATGTTAATTCTCATACCTGGACTAGTCACCATCTCGACCTCTGTTGCCTTGGGTTTTGTCATCGGCGGGATGATTCTTTAATCAGTTAGAGTCGTATTAGAGCCAGACTCATTTTTGAACATAAATGAGCTCAAGAAGATAGCTGGTTTGCAGAACAATAAGAACTGGGTTATTGAGAATCCTTGTAGAGCTGTCGCTCTTTAACCGATATTAAACCCTGTTGCCTTCAATAAAAATCAAGAAGAATTATACACTGTATGCATATACAGTGTATAATTTAAAGCATGAACATTATCCCTATTTCGGCAAGTGCAGGTATCACGGGCTTCGAGTCTCCTGCGACTGATTACAGGCAACTTCCCTTAAGCCTTGATGAGTTACTCATTGAGCACCCCAGTGCAACCTTTATCGGCCAGGCAAATGGTGATTCCATGCAAGGGGTTGGTATCTTTGATGGCGATATTCTTATTGTAGATAGACACGTCACTGTCAGAAACCTAGATGTTATCGTTGCCAATTATAATGGCGCATTTGTGTGCAAAATCATTGATACCGTAAATCGACAGTTATTATCTGCAAACGAATCCCAGATGAGCACAACCATCCATGAGCACGATACATTCAGTGTCGAGGGTGTTGTTATCCGCTCTATCCGTTGCCACAGAAAAAGTCCGGTTCTAGAGAAGGCTTAAGTCATGTATGCCCTCGTCGACGCTAACTCTTTCTATTGCAGTGCTGAGCAGGTATTTAGGCCTGAATGGCGTAACCGCCCTATCATTGTGTTAAGTAACAATGACGGTTGTATTGTGGCGGCAAATAGACTGGCTAAAGAGGCAGGCATTAAGAAATTTAAGCCCTACTTCGAAGTTAGAAAGCAATGCGAGCAAAAAGGGGTTATCGCGCTGTCTTCAAATTATGAGCTGTACGGTTCACTTTCATCTGCAATGATGGAGGTCATAGGCCGATTTGCGCCCGAGCAACACATCTACAGTATTGATGAATCGTTTCTGTCATTTAAAGACTGTTACCCCGCAATACCTTGCCTAACGGCTCATGCAGCCAAAATTAGACGAGCCGTATGGAAAGAAACAAGGCTCCCTGTTTGCGTGGGTATAGGTGAAACACTGACTCTAGCCAAAGTCGCCAATCATGCTGCGAAGAAAATCGAAGGGTATAACGGTGTTTGCGCTATCGACTCCAATCAACAGCGAACGACAATTCTGAAAAGCATGAGTACAAGTGACGTTTGGGGTGTCGGAAGTCGAATTTCAAAACGGCTTTCAGAGATGAATATCAATACAGCCTATGCCTTGTCTTGTATGAAAACAGGAATAGCCAAAAAACAATTCAGTATTGAGCTTGAGCGCACGGTACGTGAACTTAATGGAGAGATTTGTAAAGGTTGGGATGAAGCCCGTGCAGATAAAAAGCAAATATTTTCTACGCGAAGTGTCGGCAATAGAATTGTTGATATCACATCACTGTGCCAAGCACTCAGCAAGCATGCATCGATTGCAGGGGCTAAAGCCCGGACTCAAGGCTCTTTCAGCCAAAGCATGATGGTATTCGCGACAAACTCCCCTTTCGATGAACGTCCTGGCGGATTCAAATTCATTCATCATTTCGCGTATCCGACAAACGACACGTGTGAACTCATAGAAGCGGCAACCAAGGCCGCTATAGCGAGATTCAATCCTGATATTCGATATTATAAAATCGGTGTAGGCCTGATTAACTTAACCAGTGAGACTCATCGTCAACAGGACTTATTTGAAGTTAGAAAAAGCCCAGACCTGATGAATATCCTGGATGATGTCAATGCAAAATATGGCTCTGACTCTATGTTTCTTGCTGCTCAGGGAATATCCCAAAAATGGAGTATGCGCCGAGAAATGCTTACCCCACAGTACACCTCATGTTGGCAAGACATTCCGTCTATCAAATGCTAGCAAAGTAAGCTTCTACAATTTAAACACGTTAGCAAACTACCCAAACGCGTTTCTGTCGGATAGGCGGCACCTGTTACCAAGTGCCGCCCTCCTAAGAACCGGACGTGCAACTTTCACTGCATACGGCTCAAGCCTCCACTAAGGCGTATTCTGTTACCCAGCACCT